>NZ_JAQISM010000005.1:0-145925 GCF_027919975.1 Psychrobacter sp. ANT_H3
ATAAGTCGTTCCAGTTCGTCTTAATGAGGTGCGTATTATAGACGGTTTGAGCTGGGTGTCAACTGCTTTTCGATAGATTTCTTAATTAATTTTAGAAGATAATAAACAAGCCATATCTTTCAATAACTTAGAGTAAAACCATTTATCAAAACATTAGGATTTTATGCTATAAACCGTCTTTAGCGTCTGCTTTTAACTGCTTTTTCAATTCAATCTGCCATTTAAAAACTGCATGTCAACTTATTATGCCTATAAAGATAGGATTTAGTGCGATTATTAATCGATATTAATGATGTCTATATTCATCTCTATTGATATTAGTCCTAAGTGCACTTATATAACTCACTTATATGCATTTATATAGCAACTGGATATAGAAGCTGACCTAACCCCTACTATCTAGTGTTGATAGACAGTTTTTGCTATAATAGCTGCTTTTATGACATTACTGCATAGCATGTCTGCTTACCTTTATTAGAAGGGTGCTTATTTGACATCATAGTAAGTTAATTATCAGTTATCAGATGACTTAATAATTATCACACTATATATGATGCTATATAAGTTTAAGCGCAGTGCTTGTAGTTAATGCTCATTTCTTACAACATATCCAACATATCATAGCGGTTAGATATAATTGACGCAGTCTTACGGTTATATGATTGATGGTTGCAATCATCACTGCCAACGGACGCAAAAAGGTGAATAGATTATGGTAGCGATTACTTTACCCGATGGTAGCGTAAAAAACTTTGAAGGCAATACAACGGTCATGGAAGTGGCGCAAAGTATTGGGGCAGGATTGGCGAAAGCGACGGTCGCTGGGCGCGTAGATGGTCAGTTAGTCGATGCGCACGACCCTATCGCCCATGATGCCAAAGTTGAAATCGTGACGCCAAAAGACGCTGACGGTGTCGATATCATTCGCCACTCGGCTGCCCACTTATTAGGTCATGCGGTTAAGCAGCTATATCCTGACGTAAAAATGGTGATTGGTCCTGTGATTGAAGATGGCTTTTATTACGACATCTATAGTGAGACGCCATTTACCCCTGAGCACATGGAAAAAATTGAAAAACGCATGATGGAGCTGATTAAGCAAGATTATGACGTTATCAAAAAAATCACGCCACGTGATGAAGTAATCAAGATATTCGAAGAGCGCGGCGAAGACTATAAGCTTAAGCTGATTAATGATATGCCGGGCGAAGAAGCCTTTGGTCTGTATCATCATCAAGAATATGTTGATATGTGCCGTGGTCCACACGTGCCAAACACCCGCTTCTTAAAAGTATTTAAACTGACCAAAATGTCAGGCGCTTATTGGCGCGGCGATGCCAAAAACGAACAGCTACAACGTATTTATGGTACGGCGTGGGCGGATAAAAAAGATTTAAAAGCCTATATCCAACGTATTGAAGAAGCCGAAAAACGTGATCACCGTAAAATTGGTAAAGCGTTAAATCTGTTCCATATGCAAGAGCAAGCGCCGGGTATGGTGTTTTGGCATGCCAATGGTTGGACGATTTATCAAGTACTTGAGCAATATATGCGTAAAGTACAAAATGATAATGGCTATGAAGAAATTAAAACGCCGCAAATCGTCGATCGCAGCTTGTGGGAACGCTCAGGACATTGGGGTAACTATGCGACCAATATGTTTACTACCTCGAGTGAAAACCGCGATTATGCGGTAAAACCGATGAACTGCCCGTGTCACGTGCAAGTCTTTAACCAAGGTTTAAAATCTTACCGTGAATTGCCACTACGTATGGCAGAGTTTGGCTCATGTCATCGTAATGAGCCATCAGGCTCATTACATGGTTTGATGCGCGTGCGCGGATTTACCCAAGATGATGCGCATATCTTTTGTACCCAAGCGCAAATTCAGCAAGAAGTGGCGGACTTTATTAAGCTGACCCTTGCCGTTTATGAAGATTTTGGTTTTGATAATATTATTATGAAGCTCTCGACCCGTCCTGAAAAACGTGTTGGTAGCGATGAGTCTTGGGACTTTGCCGAAAAAGCCTTGGCAGATGCACTAGATAGCTCAGGTCTTGATTGGGAATATCTACCCGGTGAAGGCGCGTTCTATGGTCCGAAGATTGAGTTTAGTCTGAAAGACAGTTTAGGTCGCGTCTGGCAGTGCGGTACGATTCAGGTTGATCCAAATATGCCTGAGCGCCTTGATGCTGAATTTGTTAATGAGCAAAATGAGCGCGAAACCCCTATTATGTTGCACCGTGCAATTCTAGGTTCGTTTGAGCGCTTTATCGGTATCTTGATCGAAAACTACGCCGGTTGGATGCCAGTATGGTTAGCACCGCAACAAGTAGCGGTGATGAATATCACTGATAAACAAGCGGATGCTTGTGAAAATGTGGTCAGTCAGCTGAAAAATGCGGGTTTACGAGCCACTAGCGACTTGCGTAACGAAAAGATTGGATTTAAGATACGAGAGAAAACATTAGAACGCGTTCCCTATATGCTAGTATTAGGGGATAAAGAAGTCGAATCGGGCAGTGTCAATGTCCGTACTCGCGAAGGTGAAAACCTTGGCGTGATGAGCGTTGCAGAATTTATTACATTAGTACAGACTGCTGTTGGTAAAAAAGGCCGACAGACCCCAAAAACAGATGAGGAGTAATACCTATTAAACAGTCAAACCGTTTGAACATCAACGAAGATATCACAGCTAAAGAAGTCCGTCTCGTTAAAGAAGACGGCGAACAGATGGGCGTGGTAGATATCGAAACCGCGATGAAAGCGGCACGTGAGGACAGTCTAGATTTGGTCGAATTGGTTCCTGAAGCCAAACCGCCCGTATGCAAAATCATGGATTATAAGCATTTCCTCTATGATCAAAAGCAAAAGGCGAAAGAAGCTAAAAAGAACCAAAAGCAAACTCAGCTGAAAGAGATGAAGTTGCGTCCTAGTACTGAAGAAGCCGATTATCAGGTAAAACTGAAAAAAATCGTCAGCTTCTTAGAAGACCAAGACAAAGTTAAAATCAGTATCCGTTTCCGTGGTCGTGAAATGGCGCACCAAGAGATTGGTCGTAAACAGCTAGATCGCATCATCGAAGACACCGCTGAGATTGCAAACGTCGAGCAATATCCAAAGATGGAAGGTCGTCAAATGGGTATGCTGCTTGGGCCTACTAAGAAAAAGTAATCTGCTTATAGATTGCTGCTAGTGGTGGCTGTAAATCGATGTGCCTGTTAGTTAATATAAATAATTAACTGATATAGACAGATCGTTGATAAAGATAGTTATAATCTTAACCATCAATATGCTACGGGATATTGGTGGTTTTTTAATATTTAGCCCCCTAAATGCTTATTCTTGCATATAATAAGTTGACTATAATCAGTGACGATTATTTATAAACCTTTTATAAACCGCAGTTTACAAAATCCATCTTCTCAACCTTTTCATTACCAGTTAATCTAAAGGTCAGCGCTATCACTCTTAAATATAATTCGAATAAAACCATTAAGGGCATAAAAACAATCGATACCACGACTAACTAAGAGTCTCATCAAAAGCTAATATCGTTGGTAACCAACAACGCCCTTTTCAGCTATTATAGGAAATTCCATGCAAGAATTAACCCCACCCGAAAATACCTCGACGCCAAGTATCACTTTGACCGCGCCTGAACCGGTGAAAGAAATACAAAAAAGCGAAGCCGATCAAATGGTAAAATTGGATGAAAGCCAGATTCCAGAACTTGATGCCAAGGTCGACGCCTTTGTTGATCATGTGATTAATAACTCAGTACACAGCTCTGAGTTTCAGCAAAACGTACAATCTATCCATAATTTGGGTAATAAAGAGATTCGCGAATCGGCGCAAGTGTCTAATCGTATGCTCGATTTACCAGCGAAAAGTCTCAATAACAGCTTGTTTGATAACTCCCCTATTGCCAAATCATTGACTGAGCTGCGCGGGATTGTCGAAGATTTAGATCCGAGCAAAAAAGAGCTGACCAGCTCACGTAAGCTGTTTGGTCTCATCCCATTTGGCAACAAAGTCCAAGATTATTTCCGTCAGTACGAGTCAGCGCAATCGCATATCAACGCGGTGGTGACCAGCCTTTATAATGGCAAAGACGAGCTGCTCAAAGACAATGCCATGATTGAGCAAGAAAAGGTCAATATGTGGGAATTGATGCAATCGATTCGCCAATATATCTATGTCGGTAAAAAAATCGATGAGCAGCTTGAACAAAAAGTTTATGCCGTTGAAGCGACTGACCCTGAAAAAGCGCGTATCATTAAAGAAGAGATGCTGTTTTATGTGCGTCAAAAAAATACCGACTTCTTGACCCAATTGGCGGTAAATATCCAAGGCTACTTAGCCCTTGATACCATCCGTAAAAATAACTTAGAGTTGATTAAAGGCGTAGACCGCGCGACCACGACAACTATTTCTGCATTACGTACGGCGGTTGTCGTTGCCCAAGCGATGACCAATCAAAAACTGGTACTCGACCAAATCACGGCGTTAAATAAAACGACTAGCAGCTTGATTGAATCAACGTCGGCGATGCTTAAGCGTCAGTCCTTGGAAATTCACGAGCAAGCAACCAGCAGCACAATTGAGCTTGATAAACTGCAAAATGCCTTTAATAATGTCTATGATACGATGGATATGATTAGCAATTATAAAATCGAAGCCTTAGAAAATATGAAGCAGACGGTCAATACCTTGACGACTGAAGTGGATAAAGCCCAGAAGTATCTCGATAAGTCGAATCAAACGACGGTACTTGAGGTATCCAAAGAGTTAGACAGTAAAAAAATAACCAATCAATCAAATACGGTCGATATCGATATTTGATATTTGGTTTATTTCGAATGACGAATGCTGCTGGCTATTAAAAGCTGACAGCTACTTGCTATCTGATACAGATAAGACAATTGACCTAAGATATTGCGACGTTGTTCGTGTTAAGATAGCTCTTATTAATAATTTTAAAAATAGATACGGTAATTTATGAGTTGGAACGATCCAAACGCCTCAACTGAGGCACAAAAATATGAAAACCCTATTCCTAGTCGCGAACTGATACTCAGTACGATTAACGAACATGGCGAAGTCACCCATCAACAATTGGCAAAAGCCTTTAATATTGATGATCCTGACCAATTTGATGCTTTGGGCAATCGCCTAAAAGCAATGGCGCGTGATGGCCAAGTAAACCGTGACGGGCGTCCTTATCACTATCGTACGGTGACCAAGCACGATATCGTCACAGGTACGGTGACTGCGCATCCAAAAGGTTTTGGCTTTGTATTATTAAGTGATATGCCTGACCTATTCTTGCATGAAAAGCAGATGCGCTGGGTCTTTAATGGCGATACGGTAGAAGCCGTTGGCACGTCAACAGATAACCGTGGTCGTACCGAAGGGCGTATTGTCGATGTCGTTGAACGCCGCCAAAGCAACTTTATTGGGACATTGGCGCATGATGAAGATGGTTATTGTGTTGAGCTTGGTAGCCCAAACAACCATCAGCCGATTACCGTTACTGAAGAAAACGTTCAAGCGTTTAATGCAAAACAAGGTGCGCCGGTTAAAGTCGATATTATCGATTGGCCGAACCAGCATGAATTTGCCACCGGTAAAATCACTGAAGTGCTATCAGATGATAATGACCGTGAGTTGATTATTGAGACTACTTTACTCAACTATGATATTCCATCAGACTTTAGTGAAGCGGCACTTGAACAAGCCAATGCTTATCAAGAACCAACCGAAAAAGACTTAAAAGGTCGTAGAGACTTACGTGATTTACCGCTAATTACTATTGATGGTGAAGATGCGCGCGACTTTGATGATGCAGTATTCGCAGAAAAACGCTCGGGCGGTAACTATCGTGTTTTAGTAGCGATTGCTGATGTCAGTTATTATGTCACGCCAAACTCGCCACTCGATAAAGATGCTTATGAGCGCGGCACGTCAGTCTACTTCCCGCATCGCGTGATTCCGATGTTGCCAGAAGTATTGTCTAATGGTCTGTGTTCATTGAACCCTGATCTCGACCGTCTCTGTATGGTTGCCGATATTAAGATATCGCGTGCAGGCAAGGTTACAGGCTATGAGTTCTATCCTGGAGTTATGCATTCACAAGCGCGTCTGACTTATAATCAAGTGAACGCTTATCTTGCTGATCCAAACGATAACAGCGTGCCTGAATCATTAACTGGTAATAAAGACGTCAAAAAATCGGTCGATACCTTACATCAACTGTATGAGCTACTGCTGAAAAAGCGTGAAGAGCGCCATGCAATGGAGTTTGAAACGGTTGAAACTTATATTAAGTTCAATGAAAAAGGTGGTATCGAAGCCATCTTACCGCGTACACGCGGTGATGCGCAAAAGCTTATCGAAGAGTGCATGCTGCTTGCCAATACTTGTGCGGCAAACTTTGCGCTGAAAAATGAGCTGCCTGTTTTATATCGTAACCATGATAAGCCTGATGGCGAAAAGTCGATGCGTATCCATGAATATGCAAAAAACTTTGGTCTAAGCTTCCCAGAAGAAAGCCCAACGCAAGCAGATTATCAGCGGATTATCGAAGCGACTAAAGACCGTCCTGACGCGATTAGCATCCATAGCATGCTGCTGCGCTCGATGATGCAAGCGAACTATGCGCCTGACAATATCGGGCACTTTGGTCTCGCTTATGACGAATATAGCCACTTTACCTCGCCGATTCGCCGCTATCCTGACTTAATGCTGCATCGCGCGATTAAAGCAAAAGTGACAAATAGTCAGCAGCCAGTGATGGACTTCTCACTTGACGGTGCGGGCACGCAAACCTCAGATACTGAGCGCCGCGCCGAAAAAGCATCGCGCTATGTAGAATCTTGGCTCAAATGTCATTATATGAAAGATCATGTCGGCGAAGAGTTCGATGGCGTCGTGACTACCGTGACGAGCTTCGGTCTATTTGTGACCTTGACCGATTTATATATCGATGGTTTAGTGCATATCTCAAACGTTGGTGACGATTTCTTTGTCTATGATGAGCAGCAACAACAGCTTATCGGTAAAGACAGAGGCACAGTATTTGGTCTCGGTGATTCGGTCAAAGTAAAAGTAGCGGGCGTCAATATGGACCTGCTACAAATCGACTTTGACCTCAAAGCCAAGCTACAAGCAAGCCAGATGAATCAAACCAAACGAGATCAGCCGAAGAAAACATCGGCTAGCAAAACTCCGGCTAACAAAACGTCTGCTAAGAAAAGCAGCAGCCGTGGTAAAGGCGCTAGCAAGAAAAGCTAAGGCTTTCTAAAACTTAAGATTAAAAAAAGACTAACGTTAACGTTAGTCTTTTTTTTATATGTATCGATTAATTGGCGCTTAATTAAACGGCTATTTAAACCCTAAAAAAACCAATCACTAAGAACTTTAGGCACTAAAACAACTACTGTGTATCTGTCATTTGCTCGGCACGTTGTTGGCTCGTCTGCTCTGCTTGCGCTATCTGAGTGGTTGCCTTATCAATAATGGCTTTTGGCTGCTGTCCTAAGGGCTGGCTTGCAATATCTGCTGTATTGCTATTGACGTTGCTAGTATCAGCATTAGCCTGTTCTACTTCATTACTAGCGGCTATTACTTCTCTATTTTTTTCACGTTGGCTGCCGTTAATCATATTAAACCCCAATAAAACAACAATACCTGCCAAAGCAAAAATAATCAGATGTTTGATTTGCATAAAAAATGTCTCGTCTATTTCGATAAAATGTAGATAGACGTTTCACTGCATTTTTTATGCCGACTTTTATAGTTGGTACTCACCTTTTAATAGGTAATCTTCAACGCTACTCTTGCGGGCTACTCTTGCGGGCTATTATTACTCAATAAATCCGTCTCATCTGAATTTTCAGCAATTTCTTGCTCGACCTTTTCCATCAATTTTTCATCAGGACGCGCATCAAGCACTTCGTCGGCATTCCGACCTTGCAGGATATGTTTTGCCCGCGCTTTGGCTTGTTTTTTATCCTTATATTCCATTGTGGTTTCAGGAGCTTGCGCTTCATTAGATATTTGAGAAGCGCTAGAAGTCTCAGAAGCTTTAGCAATATTTGGCGGTACTATTACTTGCGTTTGCGCCTTATCGCTCGTTTGACTGCTTTGGAGCTGCTCAAACGCTTTTTCTAGCTTATGGTTAAAACGCAGCTGATAAATAGGCTCGGGTAAGCTAAAGCCTTCATCTTCCAACGCATGCTTGGTTTCGCGAATGGCGATACTGCGGGCTTTGGAAAAATCAGCTTCCAATTGATTGACCCATACTTGAAACTGCAAAATAATATTTGAGTCACCAACTTCTTTGATGACGGCAGTAACCTTTGGCTTATCTAGAGCGAAACCCAACTGACATATGGCATCGATACCTACTTTGATGGCAGCAAGCGGATCATCATTGGCATCTACGCCTAATTCAAAAGTAAAACGGCGCTCAGGGTTTTTGGTGTAATTTAAAATCGTGGCTTTAAAGACTTCGGCATTGGGAATCCGCAACTGGTTGCCATCTAAGGTCATTAAAATCGTCGCACGTGAGGTCAGGCGTACCACAATGCCTTCTTGATTATTAATCAAAATATGATCGCGGGCGCGAAACGGTTGACGAATACTGAGCATGAGCGAGGCAATATAGTTCTCAATCGTATCCTTGACGGCAAAACCAACGGCGATACCAATAACGCCTGCGCCGCCAAGTAGCGTGCCCAAGATAGTCTCAGCACCAATCAAACTTAACGCTAAAATAAGACCAAAAACGATAAAGATGACTTTAACGGTCTGGGCAAGCAACTCTGCAACAAAAGGATTGGGCGTAAGGCGTTGCCACATATTCTTGCGATTGGATAACCAGCTGCCAAACCACGTGACCAAGGCAAATAAAACAATCCCTACCAGTAATAATGGCAAAGCTTTGACTAAGTTTTTGGTTTGTGCCTTGAGGCTTTGATAAACGGTCGAGACATTATCTTGCACATCAAGCGTGCGATTGATTCTATCTTCGACCGTCACCACGTCCGTTAAGCGATTGGTTAAATTAATGGCTTGCTGGGCTTTTTTCTCATTAGGAGTCTCACCGGTTAAGGTAACAACGCCTTGGTTGACGCTAACATTAACTGCTTGTAAGCCGTCAATTTCGGAAAAAATGCCACTAATACGTTGACGAATGTCATTGTCTTTTAATGGTGTTGGGGTGGTTTCGATTTGAGCGTTATTGGTGCTTTCACCGCTGATAACAGGTGGTAGCTGGACGGGCGTCGGCGGTGCAGTGTCAGAAGTATTCGGAATCTCAGGCGTGATAGCTATAGTACTATTTAGCCCGTTATTTAAATCACTCGTAGCTGGATTGTTGATAGCTGGGTCATTAATAGTTGGTACAGTAGTCGGCTGAGCGCTTGGTTCATTATTAACGGCATTATTATCAGCAAACGCATCAGTGAGTGCAACATTCTCACTTGTACTGCTTTTTTCAGCCGCATAAGTGGGCATACTTAAAACGATGCTTAAGAGCAACAGTAACTGACCGCACGCCTTTACCATTATGCGTGACTTGCCTAGCTTGCTTGACCTACGTAGCCTACGTAATTCAGGCTGGTCAAAATACGCTGCCATAAGCATCCCTTTTGTATTCTAACTCTATGCTACATTTGCAATCATGCTATGCAAATATAGCTATTTAAAACTACTTACCATCCAGATAAAGCTGCGCTTCACCCAAATCTAAGGTGCCTTCATAGATAGCACGACCAGTGATGATACCTTCGATGCAATCACCATAAGGTTTTAGCAATTCGATATCTTTCATATCGGTGACGCCGCCTGATGCAATCACCGGTAAGCCGCCTTCACGCGCTAAGTTGACGGTCTGCTCGACGTTGACGCCTTGCATCATGCCATCGCGGTTGATATCGGTATAAACGATTGACGATACGCCGACATCAGCAAAGCGCTTGGCAAGCTCAGTCGCTTTAGTATCGGTCACGTTTGCCCAACCGTGTGTCGCAACCATGCCGTCTTTGGCATCGATACCGACGATGATATGTCCGGCAAATTCGCGGCAAGCTTCGGCCACAAAATCAGGCTCTTCAACGGCTTTGGTACCAATAATAATGTAAGTGAGACCCGCGCTAATATACTGCTCGATGGTTTTCATATTGCGCACACCGCCGCCCAATTGAATCGGCAGCTTAGGAAAGGCTTTAGCAATGTCATTGACCACTTGCTTATGTACTGGAATCCCGTCAAATGCGCCATTTAAATCGACCAAATGCAAGCGACGCGCGCCTTCATTGACCCAACGCGCCGCCATGGCGACCGGATCATCAGAAAATACCGTATCGTCTTCCATACGACCTTGTTTTAAGCGCACACATTTACCATCTTTTAAATCAATAGCAGGGATAATGACAGGGACAGCACACATATAGCATTCCTTATAAAAACGATATGGACAATAAAAAAACCATTAAAAAGTGAAACAAGCGTCAATAGCTACTTAATCAATAGCTACTTAAAAGCGACTGCTTATAAAGTCATTTAGCATAGCAAATTAAAAGCGGCTGTTAGGAGAAATTCGTTAAATATTAAAATGACAGTAGAAAATATAAAAATTGCTTAAAATTTGGCTGGATAATGGCAAAAAAACGACAATCATAACCATAAGTTTTAGCACGTGGATTCACTAGCAACATTAGGTAAATTCAATTACCAACTGGCAATTTTAGGTCAGTTTAGCGTATAATCCTAGGTAAATTTGTATTTGTGCGATAAAACCTAATCGTCTGCTACCTATCGACGATTACAATCAGCACAAGGTAAATATGAGCTAAGTGTTAACAACCAGATTAATGCTTACGCTTACAAATTGCGCTTATCAAGCAATTGAGTTTACCCTGTAACCATAGTTCGTTAAACAGCGCTTGGATAGTTTTCTAAAAGATGGCTTGGACAAAACATAAACAAGTCACTTATTCCTCATTTATATTCACTCGAATGAATAGCGCTGCTTAAAATACACAGATCCTGTGATTTAAAGATTCTATGATTAACAGATGTTCTGATTTATCGTTATTAGGATTTATAGCTATTAGGATTTTGAATACGACAAATTTTAAGATTTTAATAAATCGTATGGTAAAACTGTCTTTTATCTAACGTCATCCTAGTTGAGGATGGCATGAGATTTAAAGGTTTTAGTGTACACCTTGGTAGCCAGTCGTCACTTTGGTCATTCGAATAAGACATTAACGTGTTGTTAAGGAGTCTAAGGTCAGCGTTAATACTCTTACTTGTAGTTATGATGATGTGTTATGTCTAGAGCGCTTTTTCACGCCCTTTTTGGGGCTTGATTAAGGACTTTATTGATGACGCTGTTATTCATGCTGCCGATATACCAAACAGGACGTCTGGTATCGTTTTAGACTATGGACTAAGTTTTCGCTTATGATTACCATCAAAAAAGGTTTGGATTTACCCATCACTGGTGAACCCTCCCGCGAGATATCTGAGCACAGACCCGCCCATGTGGCACTTGTTGGCTATGATTATGTGGGCATGAAGCCCACGATGAATGTCAAAGAAGGCGACATCGTAGCTAAAGGTCAGCCCGTTTTTGAAGATAAAAAACGTGTCGGCGTTATCTACACCGCCCCTGCTGCTGGTAAGGTCATCGCCGTTAATCGCGGTGAGCGTCGTGTGTTCGAAAGTCTTGTGATTGCGGTCGACCCAAACGGTGAAGAAGTAGAATTTCAGCGCTACGACTCCCAGCAACTTGCTGACCTAGATTCTGAAGTCGTTGAAACCCAACTGCTTGCCTCTGGTGAATGGACCGCGTTCCGTACGCGTCCCTATAGCCGTTCTCCTGAAATCGGTGCCCGTCCTCACGCCATCTTTGTCACCGCCATGGATACCAATCCATTAGCGTTTGACCCGATGTTGCTGATTAATGAGCAACTGCAGGCGTTTAATGACGGACTTGCCGTATTATCAACGCTCAGCCCCAAGACCTTTGTCTGCCATCACGGTGATGCCCAGTTGACGCCAGTTGCCAAAACGGCGGCTAATAATGTCACTGAGTATCATAGCTTTGCCGGTAAACATCCAGCCGGTCTTGCGGGCACGCACATTCACTTTTTGCATCCTATCATGCGCGGTGTGACCGTTTGGACGATTGGCTATCAAGACGTGATTGCCATTGGTAAGCTATTTACCACCGGTCGCTTATACACGCGCCGTATGCTTAGCCTTGCCGGTCCTGCGGTTAAAAACCCGCATTTAATCGTCACCGAACGCGGTGCTGATATCACAGCATTGACTAAAGGTGAGCTTGAAGCAAGTGAGAACCGTGTGATTTCAGGTTCTGTGCTATCAGGTCGCAAAGTGTTTGGTAATACCGCTTATCTTGGTCGCTTCCATAATCAAGTCAGTGTGCTAACCGAAGGTCGTGAGCGCCCAGCGTTCCATTTCTTAAGTATCGGTAGCAACCGTTTCTCAAAACTGCCTATCTATATTTCTAAGTTCTTTGGTAGTAAGAAATACGACTTTACCACCTCAAGCAATGGTTCGCCGCGCGCAATGGTGCCAATCGGTGTCTATGAAGAAGTCATGCCACAAGACTACCTGCCAACGCAGCTATTACGTGCCTTGATTGTCGAAGACATCATCAGCGCCGTCGATTTGGGCGTACTTGAATTGGACGAAGAAGATTTGGCATTATGCACCTTCGTATCTCCTGGCAAATATGAATTCGGCGATATTTTGCGTGATAACTTAACGCGCATTGAGCTGGAGGGCTAACCACGATGAAATTTTTACACAATATGTTCGATCGTATGGAGCCGTCTTTCACCAAGGGTGGCAAACACGAAAAATATTATGCCATCTTTGAGATGTTTGATACGTTTTTACGTCAACCAGGCTCAACGACATACGCATCATCACACGTACGCGACGGTATTGACCTCAAGCGTATTATGATTACCGTTTGGTTATGTACCTTCCCTGCGATGTTTTGGGGTATGTATAATATCGGTCATCAAGCATTAACGGCGATTGCAACGCTTGGCTTGCAGCCTGAAGGTTGGCGCACGGTTATCACCAGTATGGCAGGCTACAACCCAGACAGTATCTGGGCAAGCTTTGTCTACGGGGCGATGCAATTCTTACCGATTTATCTGGTCACCTTTGGGGTCGGTATTCTCTGTGAGATTATCTTCGCCGTGGTGCGCGGACATGAAGTCAACGAAGGTTTCTTTGTAACTTCTGTCCTATTTGCGCTCTGTCTACCACCAGATATTCCTTTATGGCAAGTTGCCTTAGGTATTATCTTTGGTGTGGTCGTAGCAAAAGAAGTCTTTGGCGGTACGGGTAAAAACTTCCTTAACCCTGCCCTCTCGGGTCGTGCTTTCTTATACTTTGCCTATCCAGCTTATATGTCTGGCGACTCAGTATGGACCGCGGTTGATGGTTTTTCGGGTGCAACACCACTTGGTTTGGCTGCACTTGGCGTCGTCCCACAAGACTTCGTTGATGTCTATGGCAATGCCATTACGTGGACTGATGCTTTCTTAGGTAATATGCAAGGCAGTATCGGTGAAGTATCAACACTGGCTATCTTAATGGGTGCAGTGGTTCTACTTTGGACGCGCATTGCCTCATGGCGCATCATGGCAGGTTGTGTGGTCGGTCTAATTGCCACATCGCTAGTATTTAACATGATTGGCTCTGAAGACAATATGATGATGAAACTGCCGTTCTATTGGCACTTAGTTATCGGTGGCTTCGCCTTTGGTGCGGTGTTTATGGCAACCGATCCTGTATCAGCTGCGCATACCAATAAAGGCCGCTGGGCTTATGGTATCTTGATTGGTTTTATGACCGTATTGATTCGCGTCGTCAACCCAGCCTTCCCAGAAGGCATCATGCTTGCCATTTTATTCGCCAACTTATTTGCGCCACTATTTGACTATTTTGTGACGCAAGCAAATATCAAGCGCCAAACAGCACGGAGGGTTCGCTATGTCCAAGCCCAAAAGTAATAATGCAAAAACCATCAGTGTGGCGCTGACGCTATGCTTGGTGTGTTCTGTATTGGTCTCAGCCGCTGCTGTTGGTTTAAAACCAGCGCAAGTTGAAAACGCGCGCTTAGACCGTAACAAAAACATCTTAGTTGCAGCCGGTATGTTTGACCCTGCGTCAGATACCAATGAAGATGTGGCTGAGCGTTTTAAAGACTTTGAGGTAAAAATCGTTGACCTAAGTAAAGGTAACTACCTCGATGACGACGCGCTAAAAGCCGCTGGTATTCCTGATCGTAATGCTTACGATGCCAGTCAAGCGACCAAGAACAAAGCCTTAAGTGAAGACTTGGGCAGCAACGACCCTGCCGGTATCGGTCGTGTTCCTAAATATGCCAAGGTCTATGTTAAAAGTGATGATGCCGGAAAGCCTGAAATGGTGGTCCTGCCGATTCAAGGTTATGGACTATGGGGTACGATTTATGGTTTCTTAACGCTTGAAAGTGACATGAATACCATTAAAGGTATCAGTTTCTATGAGCACAAAGAAACCCCAGGTCTAGGCGCTCGTATCGAGGAGCCTGAGTGGCGCGCCATGTGGAGCGGTATTCACTCTTATGACGAAAACGGCGCTGTTGCTACTGGTGTGACCAAAGCCGGTAATCCAAAAGATAACTGGGTTGATGGTATCAGTGGAGCAACCTTAACCGGTCGCGGCGTAAGTAACATGATTCAGTTTTGGCTCGGTGAGCAAGGCTATAAGCCATATTTAGACCAGCTGCGTGAAGAAAGCGGTAAAACACTGGCGGGTGCAGAAGTCAAAGCCAGTCAAAGCCCGTATAAAAAGCTGGGTCAGAACTTACATCAACAGCAGACGCATCCCGTAACCGAACTGGTCGCAGTAGTACCAGCAGCACACGGCAAGGAGGCATAACATGGCTGATACAAAAGGTATTTTAACCTCGCCTATTTTTGATAATAACCCTATTGCGCTACAAATCTTAGGTATTTGTTCGGCATTGGCAGTTACTACGAGTGTGGCGAATGCGTTGGTAATGAGTGTGGCGTTGACCTTGGTCACGGCATTTTCGAGCTTCTTTATCTCTATTATCCGTAAGCAAATCCCATCAAGCATTCGTATTATCGTGCAGATGACGATTATTGCGTCATTGGTTATTGTGGTTGACCAAATCTTAAAAGCGGTCGCTTATGATGTCAGTAAAGGTCTGTCGGTATTCGTTGGTTTGATTATCACCAACTGTATCGTAATGGGCCGTGCTGAAGCATTTGCGATGAGCAATCCGCCAGTACCAAGCTTTTTAGATGGTATTGGTAACGGTCTTGGTTACTCGGCAGTATTGCTATTTGTCGCCAGTATTCGTGAGATTTTGGGCGCAGGCAGCTGGTTTGGCATGACTATTTTGCAAACCGCTACCGATGGTGGCTGGTACGTACCAAACGGTCTATTGCTATTGCCACCGTCAGCGTTCTTTATTATTGCCCTGTTTATCGTGATTATCCGTATCTGGAAACCAGAACAGGTCGAAGAAGCTGAATTTGTAATGAAGCCGCAATCTAAAGGCATGGCACAAGGGGGCGGTCACTAATGGGACATTATGTCAGTTTATTTATAACCTCGGTCTTTATCGAGAATATGGCGCTGGCCTACTTCTTAGGCATGTGTACCTTTTTAGCGGTATCAAAAAAGGTCTCAACCGCTATCGGTCTTGGGGTAGCCGTCGTCGTCGTCATGGCGATTACTGTACCGCTAAACAATCTGCTGTTTCAGTTCATCCTAAAAGATGGTGCACTGGCATGGGCAGGTTTCCCTGATATCGATTTAAGCTTCTTAGGCCTACTCAGTTATATCGGTTTGATTGCTGCCACGGTACAGATTCTAGAGATGTTCTTGGATAAGTTCGTTCCAAGTCTGTATAACGCCCTAGGGGTATTCTTACCCCTGATTACCGTCAACTGTGCCATCTTAGGTGGCGTACTGTTTATGGTTGAGCGTGATTATAATTTTGGCGAATCAGTCGTCTATGGCGTTGGCGCAGGCTTCGGTTGGGCATTGGCAATTACCGCCTTGGCGGGTATCCGTGAAAAGCTAAAATACTCAGACATTCCAGCACCGCTGCGTGGTCTTGGTATTACCTTTATCACGGTTGGTCTGATGTCACTGGGCTTTATGTCTTTCGGCGGTATGTCAATTTAAACCGCTACGCTTAAAAGCCTATTTAGCGATTTGACCTATTTAATTCATTTATTCGGTAGGGGTTCAGGAAACACGCAATGACGTATTTTCGCACCCCTACTCCATAGATTAAGGATACCTACCATGGATTACGCTACGGCGATTGGTGGCGTTGCTATGTTTACCTTGATCATCATGGGACTCGTTGCCATTATTTTGGCGGCGCGCTCAAGACTGGTCAGTTCAGGCGATGTTACTATCCATATTAATGATAATCCCGATAATGACGTCGTGACACCCGCAGGCGGCAAGCTGCTACAAACACTGGCGAGCGAAGGTATTTTCTTATCTTCAGCCTGTGGTGGCGGTGGTACGTGTGCGCAGTGTCGTTGCCGCGTTATTGAAGGGGGCGGATCTATCCTGCCCACCGAAGAAGGGTACTTTACCCAAGGTGAAATCCGTAACCACATGCGTCTTGCCTGTCAGGTTGCGGTAAAGCAAGACATGAAAATCGAGATTGACCCTGAATTCTTTGATGTACAAAAGTGGGAATGTGAGGTTATCTCTAATGATAACGTTGCCACCTTTATTAAAGAGTTGGTGCTTAAAATTCCAGATGGCGAAGAAGTTAACTTCCGTGCCGGTGGTTATGTACAGTTAGAGGCGCCACCGCATGAAGTGCATTATAAAGACTTTGTGATTGACGAAGAGTATCGCGAAGACTGGGAAAAATTTGGTATCTTCAACTATGTGTCAAAAGTTGATGAGCCGGTGATTCGTGCTTATTCGATGGCCAACTACCCTGAAGAAAAAGGCCTTATTAAGTTTAATATCCGTATCGCCAGTCCACCGCCACGTGGTCCTGACGGTATTCCACCCGGCAAAATGTCCTCTTGGGTATTTAGTCTCGTACCTGGCGATAAAGTGACAGTTTCGGGGCCCTATGGTGAATTCTTTGCCAAAAAGACTGACGCTGAAATGATTTTCGTCGGTGGTGGTGCGGGTATGGCACCGATGCGCTCGCACATCTTCGATCAGCTTAAACGCTTACATACCGACCGTAAGATTAGCTTTTGGTATGGTGCGCGCTCGATTCGTGAGATGTTCTACGTTGAAGATTATGATCAACTAGAAGAAGAGTTTGATAACTTTGAGTGGCATGTGGCCTTGTCTGACCCATTACCAGAAGACAATTGGGAAGGTCCAACGGGCTTTATCCATAACGTGCTACTTGAGAATTATCTCAAAGACCATCCAAATCCAGAAGACTGTGAATACTACATGTGTGGGCCACCGATGATGAACGCGGCGGTAATCGACATGCTACACAGCTTGGGCGTGGAAGATGAAAACATCATGCTTGATGACTTTGGTGGTTAAGTGGGTGGTCAAGCGGGTGGTTAAGCTGCTTGATTAAATTGGGTGATAAAACCTGTTCATCAAGCAAACAGTATTACCCAGATAATATATGCTAAATTAAGAGTCTCAATGGAGGCTCTTTTTTTTATGGGCTAAATAAATTAGATGATGTGATGAAAAACATATTCGCACAAGAAAGGATTCTTATGAAAACCAAAGTGAAAGATTTAACCATTTGGATAACCGGTGCTTCTAGCGGTATCGGTGAAGCACTATCTATCGCCTTTGCCAAACGCGGTGCCAGCATTATTTTAAGTGGCCGTGATAAGGATAAATTAGAAGCGGTTAAAAGTCGCTGTAATAACAGCAAAAAACATATCGTTGTCTCCTTTGATATCGCCGATGCTAAGCAAGCAAAAGAAGCCTATGAAACAATCAAAGCCCAAACTGGAAAAGTGGATTGGCTGATTAATAATGCCGGCGTCAGTCAACGTTCGCTTATCATGGAAACCACTGAAGACGTCGAACGCCAAATCATGGAGATAGATTACTTTGCGCAAACGCGGCTGACCAGATTGGTATTGCCCGATATGATTGCGCAAGGTGGCGGCAAAGTTGTCATGGTATCGAGCGTGGCAGGTTTACTTGGGACCCAATATCGCGGCGCTTATGGTGCTGCAAAAGCGGCTATCCATATGTGGGCAAACAGTCTACGCGCTGAATTGCATGACCAAGGCATCGAGGTGGCGACGATATTCCCAGGATTTATTCAAACCAATATTTCTATAAATGCCTTAACGGGTGATGGTAGCGCGCAGGGTACGATGGACGAGGCAACCAATAAAGGACTGACCGCGACTACATTTGCCAAACAAGTCGTCAAAGCACTGACTAAAGGTGAAGAATATATTATCGTTGCTGGTAATAAAGAAAAACTCGCCACTAAAGTCAATCGCTTATCGCCGCCAAAACTTTATAAGCTCATCCGTGAATCGAAAGTAAGATAAATCTAACAAACTCAGCAATTAGGTTTTAAGTCGATGATTGGCGTTATGGGTGACAAGGGGTGTAAAATAGGCAGCGCTTAGTTAGTTAGTTATTAACTGTTCTTAAATAACCATTCTTTACTAGCTAACGCCCCCACTCACCCCTTCGCTTTATCAAGCTGTGATGACTTATATGACAAATTTAACCGCGTTTTCTTCTGCTAACAAATTCATAAAACCCGCCTTCTTGTCCGTAATCGCTATCGGCTCTGTATTAAGTATTAGCGCCTGCCAGCAAAAAACCGATTATAACAATCTCAGCGGCGAGACCATGGGTACCAGCTACCATATTAGTTATCAATTGCCTAAAGGCGCTGATGAATCTGCCATACAAGCCGCCATCGATAAGCGCTTGCAAGACATCAATGACAGCATGTCCACTTATCAAGCAGACTCTACTATTTCTAAATTTAATCAGTTAGGCAAAGATACACCCATTGCTATCGACGCCGATTTTAGCCATGTGTTGGAAGCGTCTAAGCAAGTTTATGAGCTATCAGGTGGCGCTTTTGATCCGACGGTAATGCCATTGATTGAAACATGGGGCTTTGGCAGTACCATGACGGTTGAGCGCTTACAAAGTCCACCGACAGCGCTTGAGATTGCACAAGCTAAAGCCTTGGTCGACTTTAAAAGCGTGATACAAAAAGAGCAAAGCATTTATAAAACCAAAGATGGCGTCGAGCTTGATTTTTCGGCGGTCGCTAAAGGTTATGGTGTTGACGTCATTGCCGATGTACTCAGAGATAACTATCAGATTCGCAATTACATGGTTGAAATTGGCGGCGAAGTGGCGACTTCTGGGGTCAGCGCTCAGCAGCAACCGTGGCAAATCGCCATTGATGCACCCATCGAAGGCAGCACGGTGAGCGCACGCCAAACCATGGCAGTGATTCGCCAGCCTATTAATAATGGCTCTACTATGTCGCTAGCAACCTCTGGCAACTATCGCAATTCCGTCGTTTTTGACGGTAAGCATTACAGCCATACCATTGACCCAACAACGGGTGAGCCCATTGTTGGTGGCGCGCCATCAGTGACTGTGGCAGCAGAAACAGTCGCACTGGCTGATGCTTGGGCAACTGCTTTGACCGCGATGCCTTATGAGAAAGCCCTTGCCACTGCCAAAGAGCACAATATCGCCGCCTTATTTGTTATCTTGGCTGATAATGTAAATCTCGGTGCAGCGGCCGACAGTATCGATGATTGGCAAGTAGTAGAAACCCCTACGATGAAAGCCTTACGTGCCGACAAAAAGTCCTAATATCAAAAGCATGGGCTTTACTATGCCTGCTAAGCACAAACGGAGCAGGCGAAATTTTGCTATACTATAAGCAAGTTATCGACTAGATGACTGTCCTATATTTTAAACGAGAGGTTCCCTCTATGCTTAACCAATTGCTCCCTATGCTTGCTATCACCTTTACCGTCTTCATGCTGTTTTTTATCTTCATGGGCATCGGTTATATGGTCAAGAAAAAGCCGCTTAGAGGTTCTTGCGGCGGTGTGGCAAAATTGATGGGCGACGAGCATTGCTCATTCTGTGGTAACGATCCCAATAAGTGCGATTCACTGGTCGACCAACAGCAAGAAACTGCCCTTAAAGCTGCCCAACTAGGTAAGTCTGTATAAACGCCTTATTTGTTACTATATGCTGGTAGTATTTAGCTAACCTCTGTTCCTATAATGGCGTCTAGTCCTTTGCAATTTAACGTTGCAAGCTAACAGGGACTGACGCTATTTTTTTGTGCGCTTAGTCCTTTATCGCTTAGCCTTTGTATAGAGTGTTTTTTAAGCCAATTTCTATCATAAGCGCTTGATAAGCAAAATCGACTTATAAGCAAAAGCAAAAGCAAAAAACCATTACTCATATACTAAGCTTACCCTGCTAAATTAAACGGGTAGTAAGCTTATATGACGGGCGTTCTGCTAGTGTTTTTATATCCTAAACTCGTACATTCTAATATATTGTCTTAGCCTTAATTACCGTCTTAATTGCCGTCTTAGTGACGTACTCTGGTGTTATTTTATAAGCGATGGTGCGCCAGCGCTTTTTAATGACGTGTCCTTTTTCTTATGCTGATAGTCGTGCTGCTATGTCTACCTCTCCTAATTTGCAAACTGATTTGCCGTCCCAGTCTCCCACGTCTCAGTCGAGTGCGCCGTCAA
The DNA here is from genome assembly GCF_027919975.1 of Psychrobacter sp. ANT_H3. Classification (NCBI taxonomy): domain Bacteria; kingdom Pseudomonadati; phylum Pseudomonadota; class Gammaproteobacteria; order Moraxellales; family Moraxellaceae; genus Psychrobacter; species Psychrobacter sp. ANT_H3. Next base: position 20,817 of record NZ_JAQISM010000005.1, read on the forward strand.
ACTTTAAGCTACCCTCTTCGCGCTTTACGTTTTGGCTGGTGCTATGTGCCATGATTTTATTGGCGATCAATATGCGCTCGCCGATTGTGGCGCTGGGTTCTATTGCGCCGGTAGTTCAAGGGGCTCTTAATATCTCTGAAACCCAAATTGGCTGGCTTGGCGCGGTGCCGATGCTGACTTTTGCGCTTGGGGCATTTATTTCGCCAGCGATTGGTAAGCGTTTTGGCCTTGAAAACACCTTGATTGCGATGATTGCCCTCTTAACAACGGGTATGATTATTCGTAGCCTTATCCCCACTTGGATTGGCTTTTTAGGCGGCACGTTATTGCTAACGTTAGCGATTGGTTTTGCCAATACCCTTGCTGCGCCTGTTATCAAGCAGCGCACACCAAATCATATTCCGTTGATTACGGGTCTATTTAGTCTCACCATGACGGTGTCGGCAGGGATTGTCGCAGGTGTTGTTCTGCCATTATCTGAGCAAGTTGGCTGGCAATGGGCGCTTGGTGGTTGGTCGATTTTAGGTTTGTTTGCCTTAATGATTTGGGTGCTGCTACGCTTGCGTTTGGGTTCATCAAATCATCAACCAATAGTACCGCTTGCTGAAGGGGTGCAAGCGCCGTCCCCTATCTCTATGTGGCGCACGCCTTTTGCTTGGCAAATTGCAGTATTTATGGGCTTGCAATCGCTGCTTTTTTATACCGTTGCCAGTTTCTTACCCTCGATTTGGCTCAGTAAAGGATTATCAGCGGTAAGCGCGGGGCAGATGAACTCAGTCTTCCAGTTTATGGCACCAGTAGCAATTTTAAGCTTAACCTGGCTGGTCAATCGCGGACGTCCTATTCAGGCGCTAGCGGTACTTGCTGCGGTCTTAAACGTGATTGGCATTTTAGGGGTCAGCTATTTATCAGCTGATTTGGCGTGGTTATGGTCGGCGCTGATGGGCATTGGTTGTTCAGCGATTTTTACCTTAAGTATGATGCTGTTTTCGATGCGGACCTATACCGCCAATCAATCAAGCGAGCTGTCGGGCATGGCGCAAGCGGTCGGTTATCTGATTGCGTTCTTTGGTCCGCTGGGTACCGGCTGGTTGCATGAAGCAACGGACAGCTGGGATTTGCCTTTATTCATCATGTTGGTTTTGATGGTAGTAAACGTGGGTTTTGCTTGGATGGTCAGCCGTCCAGTCATGGTCGATGGTAAGAAAATTTAATTTTTACCGTTAATATCAACTGACAGGCGCGCAATATCGTTAACTGTCGCGCCATATTGCTCATAAGCTTAGTTTGCTACACTGGTTTGATTATGAACTACCCACTACCTTAGAGGTAGGGGTTTCTTAGGTAATACCCATACTTTATACGGTATTCTGTATCAGCGGTTAGGTAAATAGGACAGCAAAATCATGATAAATATCTCTTCTTATTTAACTAAACCTTTAATAATAGCGGCGGCATTAAGCGTTACCCTTGTGGTTAGCGGCTGTCAAAAAGAGCCTGATAGCAATACGGCCGATGATAGTACGCAAACTACCAGCACTCAAAGCACTAGCACCCAAACTAACGAAACTCAGAAAGTAACAGATGCAACTGAGCAGCAGCAAGCGCCATTAACGATATTGGCATTGGGCGATTCATTAACCGAAGGATTGGGCGTTGATAACGATGCCAATTATCCCGCTCAGCTAGAAGCACGCTTACAAGAGCTTGGCTATAAAAATGTCAAAGTAGTCAATTCAGGCTTAAGCGGTGAAACCAGTACGGGGCTTGTCAATCGCCTAGATTGGGTATTGCAAACCAAACCTGATATTACGATTTTAACCGTTGGTGCTAATGATGCCATCCGCGGTATCGATGTGGCAACGGTCGAAGCCAATATTCGCACCGCTGTTAAACGCCTGCAGGATAATGGTAGCGAGGTTATCTTAGGTGGCATGCAGATTTATGACAACCTTGGCTCGGACTATGTAGAGTCCTTTGCCGCGATATACCCAAGAGTGGCTAAAGATATGAATGTGACGCTGATTCCTTTCTTTTTAGATGGTGTGGGCGGCGACCCTAAGCTCAACCAAGCCGATGCGATTCATCCAACCAAAGAAGGCTATACCATTATCGTTAATGATAATATTTTGCCAATTTTACAGCCTAAAATTGAAAAGTTAGAAGCTAATCACGCCAATACGGCAACGAAATCTAGCACACCTACTGAGACTACCCAATGACCGCTACACCCAATAACAAAGCACTACTTACCGCCTCCAAGCTGAATAAAACCGTGCAAGTCGGTGAGCAAAAGCTATCTATCATCAAAGACGTAGACATATATGTCAATGCGGGCGAGTTTGTGGTCATTATGGGTAAATCTGGCTCCGGTAAATCGACTTTGTTAGGTCTATTAGCGGCGTTAGATTATCCTGATAGTGGCTCGGTTGAGTTAGCGGGACAAACGTTAAGCAGCCTTGATGAAGATGCGCTTGCCGTCATTCGTCAACGCGATATGGGCTTTGTCTTTCAGTCGTTTCATCTATTACCGACATTGACGGTAGCAGAAAATATTGCCTTTCCTCTTGATATCGCCCGTCGTCCGAATAAAGCACGGGTAAATGAGCTGATTGCAGCGGTTGATTTGGGGCATCGGCGTGATAGCTTACCCAATCAATTATCAGGCGGTGAGCAGCAGCGTACTGCCGTTGCGCGCGCCTTGGTTTCGCAGCCAAAAATCGTCTTTGCCGATGAACCAACGGGTAACTTAGATGAGCAAAATGCCAATCAAGTGATGCAGCTATTATTAGATTTACGGCAGCAAGTTGGCTCGGCACTGGTCGTTGTGACCCATGATGCCGCGCTTGCGGAGATGGCAGATCGTGTCATTACCATGCACGACGGGCGGATTATTTCTTGATGAATAACTTAAAGAATAATAAGCAAACAGAGAAATATTCAGCCATCGATGCTACTGCTACGACTGATACCAACATGGCAAAAGAGTCAGATTATACGGGCGGTATCATGCGCCAGCTGTTTAGCGGTATTTTGAATTTACCAATATTAGGTTTACAAGGATTGGGCGCGCAAGCCTTAAGTCGCAGTTGGTGGCAACGCTGGATTTATCCGCTATTATTTTTATTGACGCTCACGTTATCGCTTGCAACCTATTTGACGCTCGACTCTGTTCAGCAATCGGTTGATACCTATATCAATGATAATCAGCGCGCGCTCGTTGGCGGCGATTTGATATTAAACAGCAAACAAGACTGGCCAAGCGAAGTATTAACACAGATAGAGACGGTTACTGATACACAAATAGTATATGACTATCAGTTTAGCGCGATGGTGGTGACCGATGAGCAAACCTTGCTTGCCAGCGTCAAAGCCGTCTCTACGGCTTATCCGTTATACGGAGAAGCTGAGCTTGCTTCAGGGCAACCGTTATGGCAGCAATTAAGCGCTGATAATGTCGTTGTCGCACCAGAAGTCCTGAATAGCTTAAACGCCAGTGTCGGTGACCAAATCACCATTGGTGATGCTGAGTTCACTATTAGCGACGTGCTAACCAAAGAGCCTGACCGCCCGTTGACCGCCTTTGGTTTTGGTGGGCGGGTTTTGATGCATCAAGATGCGCTTGTAGCGACCAATTTATTGGGACAGCGTAGCCGTATAAACTATCGTATTGAGCTGGCCGGTGAGCCAGAGTTAATGGTAGTACAGCGAGATAAGCTGACGCAAATACTAAGCAATTATCCTGATATCGAGCTGTCTGATGCCGAGTCGGCAGATACCTCTGTCTCGCGTATCTCTGACAATGTCTTGATGTTTTTAAAGCTGCTCGTCATCGCCGTGCTGTTATTATCTGCGGTGGCGATGTATGGCGTCATTACGGCTTTTGTGACCAAGCAGCAGTCTAGTAATGCCATTCGCTTGGCATTAGGTGAGCCGCTTAAATCCTTAAAACGTAGCTATTATCAGCTGTTGATTGTCACCACTATCATCGCTTGTGTGGCAGCAATTGCTCTAAGTTTTGGCTTACTGAAAGTTGGTCAGCCGTATCTGATTGCTATCTTACCAGCTGATGTTGGTCTAGCCATCAATCCTATCAGCGCCATTAAAACCATTATTATCGCTTTAGTGCTGACCTTGCTTATCGCTCAACGTGGTTTAAGCACATTAAGTACGACCAAGCCTGCTACTTTACTTAATCAAGGGGCGAGCACAAACTCGCAAAACCTACCTTGGTATCGACGTTTGCCATTATTATGGTATGGACTGACGCTAATCGGACTGTATGCGTTTTTTGCTTATGAAGTAAACTCTCTGATACTAGGTGCGCAGCTACTGATAGGACTTACAGGTTTCGTAGCGATATTTTGGCTCTTGGCACGCGGATGGTTATGGCTGCTGACTAAGTTTGCTAAGCATTCTAATATCAGCTGGATGCAGCGTATTGCTATCCATAACCTTGCCCGTAAAGGCAATCAGTCGGCATTATTCTTTGTCACTTTATCGCTATCAGTGGCGGTCTTAACTTTGATTACCACGCTTAATCATAGTATCAATACCCAGTTTATTAATGCTTATCCTGAAGATGCGCCCAATTTGTTTTTGCTCGATATTCAAAGCGACCAGCATGATGAGATTAATAACATTATTGCTGCACCTGTCAGCTATTATCCTGTCATTCGTGCCCGCGTCGTCACTGCTAATAATGTACCCGTACAAGATATCGAACCTGCTGACGGCTTCGATGACCCTGCACGCGTCTTTAATTTAAGCTACGCTGATACGGTGATGGACACTGAGTTTATTACGGAATCGCTAGCAGATGACAAGCTTTATGCACCTATTGACACTGCAGATAGTGACTCAGCACAAACCGTTGCGCCATTATCAATTTTGGATACTGCAGCAAGTTTGCTAAACGTTGGCATGGGTGATCAGGTGCGCTTTAATATCCAAGGGATTGAGATTGTCGGGCAAATCACCAGTATCCGCTCGCGCTATGAGAAAGGACCCAGCCCCTATTTTTACTTTTTATTTGAGCCAGCGGTTTTATCTGCTGCTCCGCAAATCCAATTTGCTACCGCTCATGTCGCAGCAGAGGATATTCCAAAACTCCAAGGTCAGTTAGTACGCGAGTTTCCTGCGGTAACGACCATCGACGGCACAGCAATCGCGCAGCAAGTCCAAGAGTTGGTGGTACAAATGAGTCGTTTGGTTTACGTCTTCACTTTACTGGCATTGCTGACGGGTATTATGGTTTTGATTAGCTCGCTGCTCTCCACCTCACAAGATCGCATGGCGGATAGTGCTTCATTTAGGCTGCTCGGTATGCAAAAGCGCGACCTATATATGCTCAATATCTTAGAGCTTGGCATACTTGGCATTAGTGCCGCCTTATTTGCGGTTATTATCGCTAATATCGGTGCATGGGCTGCTATTACCCAATGGTTTAATCTGCGCTTTAGTGTGCCGTGGGCAAGCTTAGGTATTGGCGGTGTGGCGTTAGTTGGTTTGCTGTTTGCTGTTGCCATTATTTATGTGCGATTGGTGATTGGACGCGGGATTATGGCGCGGGTTCGGGCGATGATTTAAGGTTGTAGTGGAGACTTGAAAATCTATTATCTTTCAGTCTAAAAGAAATGTATGCTGTCATTATATTTTATATATCCTCATCTCATATAAGACTTATAAATAGCAGTCTTACTATTTTATCCATTATAGGTTGAGGAATATTATCTCTTAGTATAATAAAACAAACTTAAAGAATTAATAACATCAACCACATTCAAAAGCGATCATAAAAATGGATATAAAGGATTTATGTAAGAAACCTGAATGCAGTAATATAGAATATAAAAGTTATTGGTACTGGGATTGTAACGACCCACAAGCCAAGAATATCGATAAAACACGCTTATGGGGAGAGTTTATAAAAGACTTTCTTGCGCTAACAAATGCTAATTTAGATTGCTTTGATGAAATTCGCTACATGATTATAGGCTTTAATGAAAGCACAGAATTATTTGAAGATTCAAATATAAGCGAGTGCGATTTTATTTCTTTAAAGAAAGATATTAATGCAAAACTAACTAACGCTATAACAGATTTTTCAGAAATTAAATATAGTATAGAATTAGAAATAATTGAAGGTAAGAATATATTAATATTTAAGATAGAACAACCTTATAGGCTATATTATCTAAATAAAGATATTCAGACCAATACAGTTAATTATAGAAAGAACACTGTTCTATATAGGGGTGATGATGGGAACTCTACTGGATGTAATGAAAATGTAGGAGTGATGCCGCAGCCACAAATAAAAGAGTTAGAAAGTAAAATAAAGAAAAAATATGGTTCAAACTTTACTTCTATTGAAACACATAAGCCTACGACTATTTATAATACTGTACTATCATACTTAGATAAAAATAAAACATTTACCATGAGTAAAGATTTTCCGATATTAAGTAATGACAGTAGGAAATATTTTGAATTATATGAACTAGAAAACTTCATGAATGGTGATAAAATATATATTTCTTTTATAGGTAGTACCAACCTAAAAGGTTCTTTAGAAAATCTATATACTACGTTTTTAAAAACAACCAAACCTTCTACAAAATTATTATTACTAATAAACAAACCTTCTGATTCTTCTCCTGAACGACGTATTAGTTATATAAAGAGTGTCTATAAAAGCATTTTTAAGAATGATGGTAATATAGAATTTATTGATGAATTTGGTAAAAAATATTTGTATCAAGAATATCTAGAACCAATGTTGTTCAGTCAGTATTATCAAAATACAGAATTTTTTATTGAGAATTACTCTTCTAAAGTTGGTAGTAATGAAAAGCAAATTGTAGCTTCTAGACTTGTGAAAAAATGGTTCAATTCAGATAATAGTCCTTTAATAGTTCTAACTGGTCCTGGAGGAGTAGGGAAAACTACTATTGTAAGAAACTTTCTAAATACTAATTTAAAAATGAGCGAGGATCAATACGTATTATTTTTAGATTCTTCGGTACTTTTAGATCAGCTGAAAACAGATAGAGTTTCAACAATTTACGATCTTTATAAGGCCAGCATTTCAGATACGGGCTTATTTACTGAGGAGTTATTCAAGCTGTCCGTAGATAATGGTAGCTTTGTGATAATTTTAGATGGTTTAGATGAAATTATTTCGGGTGTAAACATTGAGTTTCAACTACAAAGTTTCTTGAAAAATATTTTCGATAGTTACTGCTTCAATCTTGTTAAAACAAAAATAATTATTACTTGTCGAGATTATATCTGGGAGGAGGCTTTCAATCAAATAAATGAAGAGTTTCATATAGAAAATGTGGAAATACAACCTTTTAATAAACATCAAACCGAACAGTTCTTTAAAAGTCGTTTCAAAAACAATATAAGCTTACAAAAAAAATCAATGCATCTTGTTCAGAAACTTATAGATCAATCAAACGAAAATTACTATAGCCCTTTTATGTTAGATACTATCAGTAATTTAGTATCTAATGAGACTAAAAACGAAGATATAGAAAATATTTTTGATATTAAAAATGAGGAAGCAAAAGATTTAGGACTAATAAAAAATAACATGTTAGATTATTTAATATATGCTGTGTGCAAACGTGAAGTTAAGAAAATTGGTATTAGCTTTGTTGAACAGATGAAAATACTTTGTAAACTAAGCACAATTAATAAAACAATAAATAAAACCGACTTTACTTTGATCGTTCAAGAGTTCATAGCCGAAACTAACGATACTACTATTTCATTACTTCTGAACCATGCTTTTATCGACTACGCTAATGATAAGTTGATTAATATTAGATATGACTTCTTAAAAGATTTTTTTCTTAAGATATCTATAGCTCAGATGTTCTCTAATCAAGCTATTGCAGATATCCAATTATTAGATTTATTAGTATCTAGAGTTAGCTATTTAAATAATTTTTCCTTAGACATTGGCAAGCGACTTTATAAAACTGATGTTGAGGATATAGTTGTATCTACTTTAATCAATAGCGAAAATATTAACGATTTAATAAATCTTAGCAATGAAGTATCAGCAAAAAGTAAATATTATGAATACATCTCTAATCTTTTTATACTGTACTTAGGAATACTAAAATCTAAGAATAAATTAAATATACAAAAAGATCTCGACAAAGCTCTATTAGATATTTTCTCAAATAATAAAGGAGAGGTTTCTAAACTTTACCTATACAATATTAGGGAGTTGAAAATAAACCCTAAACTAGTATTTGATTTCAGCAATTTAACGATTAAGGATTGCTATATTTATGATTACTATGGACTTGTAAACTGTATTTTTGATGAAAAAACCCTTTTTGAAAGTGGAGTTATCAAAATACCTTCTTCTAAGAAAACTAGTTCTCAACTAAAAAAAACCCATCTTTCGAAAAAAATACTTTTATTAGATAACACCTCAGAAATCATAGACTCTATCGACAACCCTTCACATATAAGTGATGATAGAAGCATGAAATCACTTAAGAGTCTTATTAAACTATTTCATAGTAATGGTAATTTTAAGCCCAGAAAGTCAGTAGAAATTAGAAAAAAGAAAGGAGGATACTTAGTTGATCGTATGCTTAGTAGTGGTATTATTCAAACTAATAGAAATTCCAAGCTTAATCAGGAAGAGTTTGAAATAAATCCTGAGCTACAAGTTATATTATTTCAGTTTTTAGATAGTGGCGTTACTACACCTGAAATTTATGAAATAATTAGAGATTTATAACTTACTATATTGACTTCATTAACAGGATTTTATGCTGCTCTTGATTATCGTATTATAATAGTTTGCAGTCATGATTACGGTGATAGCTCAAGGGACTGTGGCGCTTATAGCCACTTGCATAGGAGTGATCGCTTGAACGTTGGAATACGCCTGTGGTTAGGTGCTGCGCGCTCCAGACTGCGAACTCCAAGTATAAAGCAGGATTAGCGCCAAGAACCTAAAACACCAAATTTAAAACGCCTTCTATTCATTTAGAATGCGTTTTTGCTTCATATTGCGTATTGGCATATAAACCAATACCAACCATTAGCTTTGCTTATTTTATCGCAACCATTTGTTATACTAGCCCAACTTTATCGATTAAACCTTACCTTATAGAACCCTCAAAAACAGCATGGTAGCCTTATGAAATTCTCAAAGTTCGGTCAAAAATTTACCCAGCCAACTGGTATATCGCAATTGATGGATGACTTGGGCGATGCGCTAAAAAGCGATCAGCCTGTCAATATGCTGGGCGGTGGTAATCCTGCCAAGATTGATGCCGTTAATGAGCTGTTTTTAGAGACTTATAAGGCGCTTGGCGTTGATAACGATGCTGGCGAAGCTAATAGTAGCGCAATTATTAGCATGGCAAATTACTCCAATCCGCAGGGTGACGCCGCCTTTATCGATGCGTTGGTCGGCTTCTTTAACCGTCATTATGATTGGAATTTGAGCGCAGAAAATATCGCTTTGACCAACGGTTCACAGAATGCTTTTTTCTATTTGTTTAATTTATTTGGTGGGGCGTTCGCTGATGAAAAGAGCCAAGATAAAGAAAGCCAGTCTATCGACAAATCAATTCTACTGCCATTAACCCCTGAATATATCGGCTATAGTGACGTGCATGTCGAAGGTCAGCATTTTGCAGCCGTGTTGCCGCATATCGATGAAGTGACTCATGATGGCGAAGCAGGTTTCTTTAAATATCGTGTGGATTTTGAGGCGTTAGAGAACTTGCCAGCGCTAAAAGAAGGTCGCATCGGCGCGATTTGCTGTTCGCGTCCGACCAATCCAACGGGCAATGTGTTGACCGATGAAGAAATGGCGCATTTATCTGAGATTGCCAAGCGTTATGAGATACCGCTGATCATCGATAACGCCTACGGTATGCCCTTCCCTAATATTATCTACTCTGACGCGCATCTAAACTGGGATAACAATACGATTCTTTGCTTTAGCCTGTCTAAAATTGGCTTGCCCGGTATGCGTACCGGCATTATCGTGGCCGACGCTAAAGTCATCGAAGCAGTCAGCGCGATGAATGCGGTGGTCAATCTAGCACCGACCCGCTTTGGCGCAGCGATTGCCACGCCATTGGTTAACGATGACCGTATCAAGCAGTTAGCTGATAATGAGATTAAACCCTTTTATCAAAAGCAAGCCACGTTAGCGGTAAAGCTTTTAAAAGATGCTTTGGGTGATTATCCATTGATGATTCATAAGCCCGAGGGCGCGATATTCTTATGGTTGTGGTTTAAAGACTTGCCAATTAGCACGCTTGAGCTATACGAGCGCCTTAAAGAAAAAGGCACACTGATTGTACCAAGTCAGTATTTCTTCCCTGGTGTCGATGTGAGTAATTACCAACATGCCCATGAATGTATCCGTATGAGTATCGCCGCTGACGAACAGACCTTAACGGATGGTATTAAGGTGATTGGTGAAGTGGTGCGCGAGCTTTATGATGAGGCTAATAGTCAGAACTATTAAAGTTTTTATTAAGCAAAGTGTTAATGATAGAAATAAAAAAACGGACTTATGAATAGTCCGTTTTTTTCTGCCTTTTAATCATAGGTTTGACGGTATTGATTGATTGAAACGTCTTTGTCCATACGGTAAAGCCATAGATTATATAAGACAGCAGACAGGTATTAATCAAATCATGAATACTGGCTTTTAGCTCCGTGCTGCCTATCGCTGTGATACCCAGCTCAGTAATCGTCTGGCGATTGTCCAAATATTCGCCCAATAAGGCGATGGCGGTCACCATAATTAAAGCGATAAACGCCCTGACACTGTATTTTTTAAAAACTGGACGTAGCAAGATTAAACTGAATAGGTAGACGCTGATGCCCACATAAATATGCAAGGCATCTTTGTCTAACCCTGTGGCAGCCACAACACCGTTTTTGAAGAGATAAAAATCCACGATTTTATTCCGCGTATAAGAGATAGAAGATAGCTGAGTATAAATAAAAAAAACAACTAAGTATAAATTAAAAATAAAAAAGGTAGATTATGCCTTTGCTAACCTACCTTCCTGTTTAATCGAAGCTGTTTAATCGAAGCTGTTTAATCGAAGCTGTCCAATCAAACATTTAAAGCATACTGGTTAAATATCCCAATCGACAAAATTCTTTAACAGCTGTAAGCCCGCGGTGTGGCTTTTTTCTGGATGGAATTGGGTCGCAAATAAATTATCTTGCAAAATACTGGCACAAAACGGCTGACCATAATCACAAACGGCCGCCACTTGCGAGCTGTCGGCAGGCGCGCAGTAATAACTATGTACAAAGTAAAAATGCGCATTGTCCTCGATGCCATTCCACAATGGATGCTCGAAATCCATACCGTTAATAGTATTCCAGCCCATGTGCGGCACTTTAATGGTCGCCCCTTGCTCATCCTTCCACGTCGGGTCAAACGCTTCTACATTGCCACCTAAGATGCCCAAACATTTTGTACCACCATTCTCAGCGGACTGCTCAAACAACGCCTGCATGCCAACACAGATGGCCATAACAGGCTTATTAAATATTGCCTGACGTATGACCTCGTCAATACCTGCATCCTGCATGCCAGCGATACAATCGCGCATCGCACCGACACCGGGGAAGAAAATCTTATCAGCCGCCGCGACCACTTTTGGGTCATTGGTAATAGAGACTTCCGCGCCTACCGCTGACAATGCCTTGCTGGCCGAGTGCAGATTCCCCATGCCATAATCTAATAGTGCAACCTTTGTGGCTCTACTCATCTAAAAAGCCTCTTTGGTCGATGGCAAGGTATTCAGCGCACGCTCATCATATTCGCAAGCCATACGTAGCGCACGAGCAAAGGCTTTAAAGGTAGATTCGATTTGGTGATGGCTGTTTTTGCCTTTAAGATTATCCAAATGCACCGTCATCCATGAATGGTTGACAAAGCCATAGAAGAACTCGCTAAATAAATCGACATCAAAGTTACCAACATGCGAGCGGGTAAAAGGAATGTCCATATGTAAACCGGGACGGCCTGATAAATCGACAACCGCGCGCGTCAGTGACTCATCGAGTGGCGCATAAAAGTGCCCGTAACGACGGATGCCTTTTTTATCACCCAATGCTTTATTGAATGCTTGCCCAAGTGTAATACCTGTATCTTCGACACTATGGTGATCATCGATAAAGGTGTCGCCGGTACATTTGATGTCTAAGTCAAACAAACCATGACGCTTGATTTGATCAATCATATGGTCTAGAAATGGCACGCCAGTATCTACAGTCCCTTGTCCCGTTCCATCAAGATTGACGGTGCAAGTGACTTGCGTTTCAGCAGTATTACGCTCAACGGTAGCGGTACGGGCTGGGCGACCATGTAAATTTAGATTGGCAGATTGGTTTTGCCCAGTTGTATCGGCGGTATTGGTTGTCGTCGTAGAATTGGCAGTCATGGCTACTCTCTATAAATGAAAAGCGGTCAATAAAATAGGGCGAAAAAGCGCCCAAATCATTCTTACTAGCGTCTAAAGCAAATGATAAAACAATGAATAAAAAATATAAAAAACTAAGCTAAAAATGGGTTCAATGCTTATTCAAAAAGCTTACGTATAAAAGCCAAAGTATTAGCTTTTATGCATAAAAAGCATCGTCTATCTTCATCATAGCAAACCCTAGCATTTACTGCCACGACCAAGCAGTAAACCACGCACAAAATCCTGTCATTCTGCTAAAATAGTGAGTTCAGTATTATCAATCATGAACCGCACCGACTCTACAATGCTACACTCGATGCCACGCTGTATCACCTTATAGCAACCGATTATTTATAGGAACTGATTATGCCTTTAGAAGCAATCGCCATCAACAGCTTGGATGCGCCACTGATTAAAAAGCCTGCGCGTGAAAACGAACTATCCGAGCGCCTGCACGCCTTATATGACAGCGATGAGAACCAGCCAAGTGGCGCAGAAGTACTACATCTCGTTGAGCAAGGCTTTAAGCGTGGTCAAACCCTGTATGTCGGTATGTTTAATGACAAGCCTATCGCTGCCGTTGCCTGCTTTGATGATGGACAAACTGATGCCAAGCGCTTGCAATATCTCACGGTACACACCCAAAATCGAGGTCGCGCTATCGATGCTAAATTTATCAAACTGGTCTATGATGCCGAAGTGAAAAAAGGCGTCCGTGAGTTTGTCCCAGTCGATGCCGATATTCATCGTATCATGAGCGAGTATGAGCTACTGCGCGTTAAGGATTAAATGTGAGGTTAAAAGCTTGAATTTGGCTTATATTTGACTATTTATGCCTTTTTATCGCATATTATGCAAAAACCACTTGACAGTAACGCCGATATTTAGTTTAATAGCGCCTCAACGAAGACGGCTCGATAGCTCAGTCGGTAGAGCAACGGATTGAAAATCCGTGTGTCGGCAGTTCGAACCTGCCTCGAGCCACCATTCGTTTAAGAATTCTAAAAAGCCCCGAACATTTATGTTTGGGGCTTTTTTTATGCTTAAAATTTGATAAACATTACAGGGATACCTATCAATAACATCTGATACCCACACTAATACATAACATTTTTAGGCTGTTTTTGAAGTGCAAATGCTCTCTATACTAAAACAACCAATTAGCTGCAATAGGTAAAAGCCATGAGAGAGTTTGATTATGATTTGGATTATAAAAACCTAAACTTACGCGCGCAGCCTGAGCTGTATCGCGTCGGTCGCGGTGAGCAAGGCGTGTTATTGGTAGAGCCTTATAAGTCCGAAATCCTGCCGCACTGGCGCTTTGCGACGCCTGATATTGCGCTTGAGAGTAGCGAGAGTATTTATCAGATGTTTTTAGATTATTTGGCAGCTGATGACTTTGTTGGTGCGGATATGGCGCGCAAATTTATCCAAATGGGCTATACCCGCGCCCGCCGCTATGCCAATCATAAAGGCGGCAAAAAGTATAAGGGACCCGTGCCCGATGATAAAAAAGGCCAAAGCGGCGCGCATGGACGCGAAGAATTACCACGGCAAAATGAAGACCCTATCAAAGCAGAATCTGCGCGTATTTTTAAACAAAAATGGGATGAGTGCCGTAAAAATGAAACCTATCTAAAGATGAAAGCGGCACACCGTGAGCGCTATAAAGAGGTTAAATAATCGAGCAAAAACGCGCTTTGCATGCGCTTTAATGGCTTCTTATGCTATGGTTAAAACATAAATCTAAGTAAGATACAGACGTGATAACCCGAAAGGCGAGAAATAATGGATAAGCAGCTTTTAATTTTTGACTTTGATGGCACATTGATTGATAGCGTACCAGATTTGGCTGATGCGACGAACGCCATGCTAACCACGCTTGGCAAAGAGACCTATCCGATTAGCACCATACGTAACTGGGTCGGTAATGGCTCAAGAATGCTGGTCGAACGCGCGTTGGTGGGTAAAATAGAAGTATTAGACGGTGAGTTAACGGTCGAGGAAGCCGATCACGCCGAGCAGGTATTTTTTGACGCTTATAAAAATATTAGCGGTAGCAAAACCGTCGCTTATCCAGATGTCGATAGCGGACTAAAAAAGCTCAAAGCCGCGGGCTATACGTTGGCATTAGTGACCAATAAACCGATTCGTTTTGTCCCTAAGATATTGCAGTCTTTTGGCTGGCAGGATTTATTTTCTGAAGTACTGGGCGGAGATAGTCTACCCAATAAAAAGCCCGACCCCGCGCCGCTATTGCATGTCTATGAGGCGTTGAATGTGACTCCAGCACAAGCGGTGATGATTGGTGATTCTAGAAACGATATATTAGCCGGACAAAATGCCAATATAGACACCCTTGGACTGTCTTATGGTTATAACTACGGGCAAGATATTCGCGAGCTCAATCCTACCGCAGCATTTGATGACTTTGCGGCATTGGTTAAATACCTTTTAAAAAAGTAGATTATAAATAATTGAACTTTAAGAATAATTGAACATCACGCAAGCTACTTACTACGATAACTCAGCGCCTCAGAAACGTGGGCGCTGGTAATATCAGTACTATCAGCCAAATCAGCAATGGTACGCGCGACGCGTAATACACGATGATAGCCACGGGCAGATAGATTAAGACGTTGCTGAGCGAGCTGTAATAACTGCCGCTCGCCCTCTCCTAGCTGAATATATTTATCAATCTCGCTAGGACTCAGCTCGTTATTGACCTTTTTTTGGCGTTTTAATTGTTGTTTATGCGCAGCAGCAACCCGAATTCGCACTTGTGCCGAGGTTTCACCAGCTTGAGCATTTTGCAAATCAGCTATTGGCAGTGCTGGCACGGTAATATGCAAATCAATGCGATCAAGCAGTGGCCCTGATAGCTTATCTTGATAGCGCTTAATTTGCTCCGGTCGGCAGCGACATCGTCCCGAGCCATCGCCATCATAGCCACACGGACAAGGATTCATCGCCGCCACTAGTTGAAAATTTGCCGGAAAAGTAAGCTGCGAGTTGGCACGGCTAATGGTGATTTGCTTGGCCTCCAACGGCTGACGCAATACTTCTAACACCGTACGGTCAAACTCTGGTAATTCGTCCAAAAATAATACGCCCTTATTGGCAAGGGTAATCTCGCCAGGTTTGGGACGAGAACCACCACCGACCAAAGCAACAGCTGATATCGTATGGTGAACTTGGCGAAATGGCCGCGTACCATAATCATAATCGCTGTCTGCTACTGAATAGGTACTGGCGACTTCTAATGCATCCTCATCACTCAAATCAGGCAAGATAGTCGGTAGGCGTGACGCCATTAACGTCTTGCCCGAACCGGGTGCCCCGGTAAATAACAGTGAATGACCACCGGCGGCGGCAATCTCTAACGCCCGCCTAGCGTGATGTTGACCTTTTACATCCGCCAAATCTACCTGATAACCAATATGCTGCTGCGCCGGACTGGGCGTGACTATCTCGAGTCTCTCGGTGGTTACGCTTGGGTCGGCTAGCGATTGTAAATGGTCACAAACCGCTTTTAGACTTTGAGCGCCTAATATCTCAATGCCTTCAACACGACTGGCTTCCGCGCCATTATCAATCGGTACTATTAATTGCCGTAATTGCCGTAATTGCTGTAACTGGCACGGCGCTTGTTCATCAGCTGTTGCAGACTTTGCCACTAGTGACTCTGCTTTCATTGCCCGTGCAACCGCCAAGCTACCACTTACCTGCCGCAGCTCGCCATTGAGCGCCAACTCGCCGATAAACTCAAACCCTGATAGTACTTCTGGCTCAAGTTGCCCGCTTGCCGCTAAAATACCGATGGCAATCGGCAAATCTAGCCTTGCACCATCTTTTGGTAAGTCTGCTGGTGCTAAATTAATCGTCAAGCGGCGATTAGGGAATTGAAATCCCGAATTCAAAATCGCCGAGCGCACCCTATCTTTACTTTCACGTACGGCAGCAGCGGGCAAACCGACAATGGTCAACGCTGGCAAGCCTTGTGATAAATGCACCTCGATAATCACCTGCGGGGCATGCAGTCCGACGACTGAGCGCGTATAGACTTGGGCAAACGACATGAGCGTTTCCTAATATAGATATTTATCGATAATAGAGTATTATTAATCAGTGCGCAAATGTCGTGTTTTATTATTTATTAATCTGTTTAAACAGTATTGTTCCTAGCCTATTATTTAAATAGATAAAGGTCATTTATTGCTATCTTTAAGCCAAATATCAGCCATTAAATCCGTTGGTTTATTCGCTAGCATAGAGGTTTGAAAGTGTTATATGATTGATAAATGCTTTTTAATTTATCTTATCTATCATCACGCATAATAAATGCAATATAAGGCATAAAAAAGCATGGCAATAAAAGGAATTTATTGACATATAAAGCTTGATGGTGGTTTTTGTCGACGCTTTATAAAATCGTAATTAACCATGGATGGGTAAGCTTATGAGCATCAATATGCTGAATCGGCGTGTACACACACTCACGCTATTAACGATGGCAGTCTCGTTGGGATTGTTTGGTTGTTCGGATAACGATAATTTTAATGGCAATATAGATAACGATGACAGCTATGCGGCGGATATCCAGCGCACTGAGTTTGGGATACCTCACATCACTGCCAAGAATTATAAAGGCTTGGGTTATGGCGTCGGCTATGCCTTTGCTGAAGACAATATCTGCTCACTGGCGCGCGAAATCGTAATCGCTAAGGGCGAGAGTATGCGTTATCTGGGTGATCAAGGCGATGTTGATAGTGATGTCTTTTATACCTGGTATAACTCAGACGCTAAGCGTAAACAGTTTTTAGATGCACAAGAGCCTGAGGTTTTGGATGCGGTAGCAGGCTATGCTGCGGGCTATAGCCGCTATTTACGTGATAAAGGCGTCGACAATATCGATCCTGACTGTGCTGGTGCTGAATGGGTTCGCGAAATCACGACCGATGATTTGCTAGCGCTTTACGGCAAGGCCAATTTGCGCGGTGGTCTATCAAACTTTGTCACGCCTATCGCCACTGCGGCGCCTTCAGTCGAAAAAGGTATCATGGGTAGCTCTCGTATGCGTACGCTTTCTATAGAACCAGAGAGCGACTTATCGCCAGAGTCGGCAGCGGATTTGGCCTCAGGCTTTGATTTTGATATGAAAACCATCAATGTGACTGATGGCGGCAGCAACGCTTATGCCTTTGGTAGCGAAGTCACTGGCACCAAAAGCGGTATCCTTTATGGCAATCCCCATGAGCCTTGGGATGGTCTACAGCGCTTTTATGAGTTTCATTTGACGATGCCAGGTGAGCTTGATGTCATGGGAGCAGGACAGCAAGGACAGCCTTTCCCTAACATTGGCTTCAATAAAGACGTCGCTTGGAGCCATACGGTTTCTACCGCCAAGCGTTTTACCCTGTATCAGCTCAGCTTAGTAGATGGCGACCCAATGAAGTACAACTATACCAATAGTGAAGGCGTCGTTGAGCAACGTGATATTAAAAAGGATAACGTCACCATCCAACTGCCAGATAATAAGACGCTGGTAAGATCTATTTACTCGTCACATTTTGGTCCTATGATAGCCGTCAATCAAGTCAATGGCTTACTGCCACCTTGGGGCGCAAATAATATCGCCTTTACTATCCGTGATGCCGCCGCAGAAAATGCCCGCTCATTAAACCAATGGCGCAGCATGAATAAAGCCACCAGTGTCGAGGATTTGGTCGATAAAATGCAAGATATGGTTGGGCTAGGATTTGTTAATACCATTGCCACCGACCGCTATGGTAAAGCGCTTTATGCTGATATCTCAACCGTGCCGCATGTCACCGCAGATAAATTAAATAGCTGTACTGCTGGTAAGCCTTATTTACAAGCTATCGTCAGTTTTGGTCTACCAGCATTGGATGGTAGCAAGGCTGATTGCGAATGGGGTAATGATGCCGATTCGCCGCAAGCAGGTATTTTTGGACGCTCAAATCTGCCTTTCTTGATTCGTGACGATTATGTGCTTAACTCAAACGATACTTATTGGTTGAGCAACTTAGATGAGCCTTTAACAGGGTTTTCACCACTGCTACGTCGTCGTTTAACGCCATTCCCTAGTGCAACTAGCCCAGAGGGCGTGCCACTTTCTCTGCGTACACGCATGGCATTTCAGCAAGTATTAGACCGTCTTGATAACTCAGATGGCTTGGGTGGCACTACCTTTACCTTAAACAATATGCAAGACGTCGTTTATGGCAACCGTAGCTATGCTGCCGAGTTGGTTCTCGATGATGTCTTAGCGGACTGTAACGCCAACGCTATGTTACCTCTGACAGGTGGCGGAACTATCGATGCCAAACAAGCTTGTAGCATCCTGAGTAATTGGGATCGTCGCAACAATATCGACAGCCGAGGCGCTCATGTGTTTAGAGAGTTTTGGAGCAAGGCTGGTGTTAGCGAATACACAAATACCGCATTTGAAGTGCCATTTAACGAGGCAGACCCTGTCAATACGCCTCGCGAGCTAAAAATTACGCCACAAACTCGCCAAGCCTTGGGCGATGCGATTGCCTATTTCCAAAATAAAGGCATTGCACTTGATGCCAGCTTAGGTGAGTTGCAATATGTGCTAGATGCTGGCAAGAATAATCAGCGTATCCCTATGCATGGTGGTTATGGTAGCGAAGGTATCTTTAACGCTGCCCGAGGTGAAGGAGTCAATGAGGTTGGTAATTATATTATTAATAATGGGCCAACCTACATGCAAGCGGTGACTTTTGATGCTAAAGGTCCTGTCGTAGAGGCGCTGCTTGCCTATTCACAAGCAGGGGATAGTACGCGCCCTTATCATCGCGATCAGACGCATCGTTATTCAGCTAAAAAGTGGATTCGTGTGCCTTTCAGCAGCAGCGAAATCTCCCAAAAAGCCGTTGGTGAGGTGATTAAATTAAGAGAGTAGTCATAGCCAAATCGTTAAGTTTAATAAAAAAGACTTTAGGCCAATCCTGAGGTCTTTTTTTATTCCAGATAACAATACAACTTTATGGGTATATACGAAAACTTGCCATCCATGCCACTATAACCAATGATTTGTTATACTGCTCATTACTTAAATGGCGATTTATACAGTTAAACCGAGGAATCTCGCATGTCAGAACCATCCGATATCAATAGCGACCAAACGTCTTTCGCTCATGCCAGCGAGCAGCCGACCACGGTACGCCCTGTGACGCAGCCGGACAATCCGTATGCCAGTACCCGTGGCAGCATCACCAGTAAGCAGCTGCCAGCATTCGATGAAGAGATTATTAATAAATACAATCGTTCTGGGCCGCGCTATACCTCCTACCCGACCGCTTTAGAATTTTCACCGATGCCAGCAGGACTCGAGACTAAGATTCTACAAGAGCGCGAAGCCCATGCGCCATTATCGCTGTATTTTCATATTCCGTTTTGTCGGCACCTTTGCTATTACTGTGCTTGTAATAAAATCATCACCAAAAAAAATAGCGATGCTGGTGATTACTTAGAATATTTGATGGCGGAAATTAAGCATAAACGTAGCTTATTACAAACACCAGAAGACGGCAAAAAACCACTGGTCAAACAGCTGCATTTCGGTGGTGGTACGCCAACCTTTTTACAAGATAATGAATTGGTACAACTGTGGGAGTTTTTGCAGACCCAGTTTGAATTTTTGCCAGAAGACCAAGGCGATTACTCTATTGAAATCGACCCGCGCGAGCTGGGAGACGAAACATTAACAGTACTACGCAACTTGGGTTTTAACCGCGTAAGTTTGGGCGTACAAGACTTAGATGAAAAAGTACAAATTGCCGTCAACCGTATAAATTCTGCTGAACTTATTGAAAATGTGCTTGCTGAGGCGCGTGCGCTGGGCTTTCATTCTACCAACGTCGACCTAATTTACGGCCTACCGCATCAAACGCCTGAAACTTTGGATACAACGGTACGCCGCATTATTGAGATGGCACCCGATCGCTTATCGGTATTTAACTATGCCCATCTGCCTGAGCGTTTTAAATCTCAACGCCAGATTAAAGAAGCGGACTTACCGACGCCAGCCGCCAAACTTACGATGCTCGGCAATACCATCAATACCTTAACCGAAGCCGGTTATCAATATATTGGTATTGACCATTTTGCCAAACCTGATGATGAGCTTGCCATCGCCCAGCGCGAAGGCAAATTACATCGCAATTTTCAGGGTTATACCATCATGGGCGATTGCGATTTATTGGGCTTTGGGGTCTCGTCAATCAGTCAAATCTCTAATGCTAATAGCAGCTATATCTTACAAAACCACACCGATTTGCAGGTATATAAAGATAATATCGACGCAGCACGTAATAATCCAACCGTCATGCCAGCGGTCAATGTGATTAAGACCTCGATTAAAGATCGCTTACGTGAATACGTGATTATGAATTTACTCTGTCACGACTATATGGATTTTCGAGATATCAATCAGAAATTTGGTATTGACGCCATTACCTACTTTATCGATGAAATCCAACAGTTGGGTGAGATGCAACAGGATCGCTTGATTGATATGGATGCTGCTGGTATTCGCGTATTACCCAGAGGTCGTTTATTAGGTCGCAACGTCGCTATGGTATTTGATGAATACCTTGAGAAAAAACATAAAAACCGCTTCTCTAAAGTCATCTAAAATACACTGAGTCAATATTTAACAATAAAAAAGACCTCACTTGTATGAGGTCTTTTTTATTGTCTGTAGTAAGAATAAATAGTTAAGAATAAATAGTTACGAAAAATCACGCTACTCTATTCAGTCGGCATGACGATATATAAGCGATTGGCATCTTCAATGGTTTTATCTTTATCGAGATACTTTTGCTCAACCGTGCTTTTTGGGTTGATGACCTCTGAATCAGTCATGGCAAAATCATCATCATTAAGCAAACCTAATGAGCCATCTTGCCGTAACCATAAGCCTTCAAGCTTATCATGCGGATAATCTAAAGTAGCTAACACATCGACAACCAAGGCTTTTTTAACAGGCGTAATGTTTATGTTTTCAAGCATTTGCCAGTTTTTTTCGTCTACTGCAATCAACTGCTCAAGCGTTTGTCCATTGACTAGCAAGCCAAGCGTTTCATCTTGCTTAACATTCTCATCATTTAAAATAGTTTCGATATCTGTTGCTTGCGCGATATCTATTTTGTAGATTAGTTTTTGCGCTGACTTATCTTGTAGCGGGAACTTGCGATCATGTTCAATCAGATAAAACTCATGACTACTTAAGGCCGCGATGCCAGAAGTCACGTGCTCCGCTTTATCTAATCGATATAGATACTGGGCTATTTGTCCCGAAACCAAATTGATCGTCACCATACGCACCAAAGAAGACAAACGCCCTGACTTATCAGGATTGTCCATAGAGGACTCCATGATACCGACCAGTGTTGTTTGGTCTGGCGTCATCGTCAATGCTTCCATACCACGATTGGCACGACGCTTGGTAAATTCTGTCGGTAACAGAACCTGCTTACCATTGATAATTACATTATTACGCTCATCATTGGCAAAAGCATTGATACGGGCTATCTCTATCCCATTGGCATCATAATGCACAAGGTGTGGGCCATATTCATCACTGACCCAAAAACTACCATCTTGCAGCGCCGCTAGCCCTTCAGGATCTAAACCATTGATATCGGTTTTAATCGGATTGGTCACCGCATCAAAAGGTAAATTTGGGTTAACGGTCATCGGCTGACCATTGACGTCATAAGGTACTTCATTGGTGCCGCCCAGTGCCTTTGGATTCGGTAACCCAGAGATGGGATTGCCTTGCCTGTCTTTCAGCAGCAGCTCTTTTACTTTGATAATTTTGCCGCCAGCTTGCAATTCAAACAACCCAATAGACGGCGTATAATTTGGCACAAGAAACTGCTTACCCTTACCAGCAATCCCATCAAAATCGGCATTAGGACCACGATCGGTAAGGGCATAAAATTGATTGGCATTGGTTGGATGTGCCGCCGCATCTGAACCGTAGCCGCCGCCACGAATCTCTACTTTCTGCTCAGGATAAGCGGCATTAATATGCGTCGCATCAAGTACGGTATAAGGCAATGGGCTACCTTGCGCAAATTCATTTATAGCAATAATTACAGCATTTATATCTTTCGTGGTCATTATTATTTTCCTTATACATTTATTTTATAGGCGTATTTTTATTATTAAACAACAAAAATATCGTACGCTAAAAAATCACTGACATGATTACGGACAAATTAAAGTTAAAAAAATAGCCAGCACGTAAAACGCTCACTGACTATTTTTACTCGTTGGCTACTTTTAAGAGTTACTTCTATAACAGCTTAAAACATGTTTGATTAAACCTTAAGCTTATCGCCAACCATGCCTTTAATAGTGCTTAAAATATCAGCGGGTAATACCACCATTTTTGCGTTATCCGATTCTGCTAACTGGCGAATCGACTTAATATATTGCTCACCCAATAGGTACACAATCGGCATTTCTTCTTTGCCCATCGCCGCCGTAATAAGGCGAATAGACTCTTCTGAACCTTTCGCCAATACCACTTGCGCTTCAGCATCACGGCGTGAGGCTTCCAAACGACCATCAGCCTCTAAGATAGCCGCTTGCTTTTGACCATCAGCACGGGTCACGGTCGCACGACGTAAACGCTCTGCCGCCGCTTGTTCTTCCATTGACGCTTGCATGGTCTGCGAAGGGTTAATATCTTGGATTTCTACCGTTTTCAGGGTAATACCCCAATCAGCAATATCTTCTGAGATGGCGTGTTTTAGCTTAGTTTTGATTTCATCACGGCTTGATAAAGCGCTGTCCAAATCCATCTCACCAATGATTGAGCGCAAAGACGTCTGTACCAAATTACGAATACCGTATTCATAATCCTCGATACCATAAACGGCTTTATCAGGACGG
Organism: Psychrobacter sp. ANT_H3; assembly: GCF_027919975.1. Lineage (NCBI taxonomy): Bacteria > Pseudomonadati > Pseudomonadota > Gammaproteobacteria > Moraxellales > Moraxellaceae > Psychrobacter > Psychrobacter sp. ANT_H3. Next base: position 44,255 of record NZ_JAQISM010000005.1, read on the forward strand.
ACAATATTAATATAAGCAACAGCGTTGGCGATAATTACCACGTTATCTCGGGTAATAACTTCTTGTGAGGGAATATCAAGCACGATGTCTTTGGTTGTGACTTTATAAGCGACATTATCAACATAAGGAATAATAATATTGAGTCCCGGCTCTAAGGTTTGGCTATATTTACCCAGTCTCTGCACCACCCACTTATACCCTTGTGGGACAATGCGCACCCCTTTAAACACTGTAAATACCACCAATGCAATCAATACCACCATCACAATACTAAAACTTTCCATGTTCCACCCCTATTATTCTGCTTAACTATTTTTATTAATGACCGCTTGCGAGGTCATCGTACTGACAATCAGCTCATTACCGACGATATCTGTCACTATCACCCGATCACCAACCGCTACTTGCTCGCCTCTGGTACGGCACATCCACTCAGCAGCACCAACGATAGGCACGCTAAAACGTACCATACCAGCTCTCTCAGGTTGCGGCGCGACGATAATCATACCAGTCTCACCGATAATCACACTGCCGCCCAATCCCGCTTTGGTGCGATCGACAGACAAGGGTTTGATAAATTTAAACCACGCTACTAAAAAGATAGCCGAAAGTACCAACCAAATAATGATTTGGACGGAGACAGGGATAGGTATTAACCATAAGAGGGCGGCAACGATAATAGCGGCTGCCCCAAACCAAAGGCTGGCAAACGTCGGCACAAACATCTCGACGATCAGCAGCACAAAGCCTAATACGAGCCAGTGCCAAGGTTGAATCATCCAAAGCATTTCCATTATTGTCATATTCCCTATTCTTGCCAATCTAGCTTTCAATGTAGCACATTTTGTTATCAAACAGCGCCTTAAAAGTTATACGCATAAAAAAACGACCACCGAAGTGATCGTTTTTTATTTATTTAACTGATTTAACTTTAAAAATCTCAAACTCTAAACTCATACTAGAATTTGAAATGTGCACCAACAGTTAATAGCGCAATATCTTCAGCAACATAGTCATATTCAGCTTCAAGGCTCATGTTAGGGTTAAAGTTATAACCTAAACCGATACCACCAGCAAGACCGCTGTCGCTATCACTTTCGTTAACAGAGCCTCCTAAAACATTGCTGGCAGAAACATCAATCTCAGCTTTAGCAAATCCCAGTTTACCTTTAGCGTATAGACCAGTATTAGGGAATTGATAACGGTAGGTGCCGTAGGCGCCATAAGTTTTAAGGTTGTATTCAGCATTAACACCCCTAACACCCGTCTCAATATCAGTGTCACTAGAGCCTACATACTCAATTTCGGCACCAAAGTTAGGATCAAAGTTATAACCCGCATAAATACCGTAAGCAGTAGGATCATCTAAACCATCAGTATCTACCAGAAACTTACCAACTTTAACACCAACATACGGCTGACCTGCATAATTAACTGCTGCTTGAGCACTCACACTCAGTAAAGAACCAACTGATAATGCGATCAAAGCTTTTTGTAAAGTATTCATATATGTTCCTGTTAAATAAACTAAAATGCAGTCTGGATGGGTATTACAAGGCGTACAAATTAGTTAGACTATTGTTGAACGCGCAATACTAACAGAACAATTTTAGTAATGCTCGTTTTTTTAATGACGCTTACAGCACTTTTTCTTTTCGCATAAAAAAACGACCACCGAAGTGATCGTTTTTTATTTTACTAACTATTCAAGCTATTGCTAATTAAAGAACTTAAGATTCAAATAATTAGAATTTAAGTTGTGCACCAACGGTCATAAGATCAGCATCACTACCTAATTTGTCATACTCAGCTTCAACGCTGAAGTTAGGGTTCACTGAATATCCAAGACCTACACCACCAGCTAGACTAGTATCGCTATCTGAGTAGGTGTTACGACTGCTATTACTACTTAAATAGTTACCTTCTACCTTAGTTTTAGCCACACCTAACTTACCTTTGGCATATAAACCAGTGTTAGGGAACTGATAGCGATAAGTACCGTATGCGCCATAAGACTTAGCGTCGATATCACCGTTATAGTAATCAGCGTCATCTGAACCTACGTATTCAGCTTCAATACCGAAGTTAGGATCAAAGTTATAACCGCCGTATACGCCATAAGCTGTTGGCTTATCAGCACCGTCTACGTCTAAGTCAAATTGACCAACTTTTACGCCGACGTATGGTTGACCAGTATAGCCGTTACCATAAGATACAGCTGCTTGCGCACCCATGCTTACTAAAGAACCAGCGGCTAGTGCAAGTAGAGTTTTTTGTAGAGTTTTCATATGTAGCTCCTTAAAATCAATTTGGACAAACAAGTTATTTATTTATGTGGGCTTTTTTAGCCATATCGCCTTGTTTGCTAACGATGTATACATAGTAACAAACTATGTCAAAGACTCTGTCAGTGTTTAATGGTAAGAAAGTTAAGTTTTGCAAGTGTTTGTCAGCACTCGGGTTACAAAGGCTGATATATGAAATCTTTTGTTACAACCATCAGTTTTGGGTAATACTTCCTACTCATTAGCCCGAGCTAAGTTTGCAAAATAAAAGAACGCACCTCGAAAGGTGCGTTCTTTATGATAAATCAGACGTCAGTTTTAGCTCTTAATATGGCTTATTTTTTGTCTTCGTCTACTTCAGTAAACTCAGCATCGACGACGTCGTCATCAGCTTGGCTGCTGTTGCCAGCATTATCCGCACCTTGTTGGAACTGGTTTGGATCCATACCTTCTGCGCCTGCACCACTATCTGCATAAATCTTTTGGCTAACTGGCAAGAAGGCATTGTCTAACGCTTCAAGCTTGGTTTTGATTTCGTCATGATCGTCTTCTTTAGCAGCTGCTTCAAGCTCAGAGATAGCCGTTTCTACTGTTGATTTTTCATCTTCAGTCACTTTATCTTCGGCGTCTTTCAGTGCTTTTTGTACCGCATGGATACGACCATCTGCTTCGTTACGAACTTGTGCTAAGTTAGCGAATTTCTCGTCTTCAGCAGCGTTCGCTTCGGCATCACGCACCATTTGTTCGACTTCTTCGTCCGACAAACCAGAATCCGCTTTAATTTGGATACTTTGTGCTTTACCAGTACCTTTATCTTTCGCTGAGATATTCATGATACCGTCAGCGTTGATGTCAAAAGTCACTTCGATTTGTGGTAGACCACGTGGTGCTGGTGGAATATCGGTCAAGTCAAAACGGCCAAGCTGTTTATTTTGGTTAGCGATTTTACGCTCACCTTGATAAACCTGAATGGTGACTGCTGGTTGGTTGTCTTCTGCCGTTGAGAATACCTGTGATTTCTTAGTCGGAATCATGGTATTTTTCTCAATGATTGGCGTCATAACACCGCCCATTGTTTCGATACCTAGCGTCAATGGCGTTACGTCAAGCAATAGGACGTCAGTTTTGTCACCAGACAATACCGCACCTTGAATCGCAGCACCAGCGGCAACTGCTTCGTCAGGGTTAACGTCTTTACGTGGCTCTTGACCGAAGAACTCTTGTACTTTTTGCTGTACCAGAGGCATACGAGTCTGACCACCTACCAAGATAACGTCATCGACATCGCCGATTTTTAGACCAGCATCTTCTAGAGCTGTTTTACAAGGACCCATGGTACGTTGTACCAATTCTTCCGTTAAGCTCTCAAGTTTTGAGCGGCTGATAGTGACAACCAAATGCTTAGGACCACTGCTATCGGCAGTGATATATGGCAAGTTCACTTCCGTGCTTTGGGCACTTGATAGCTCAATTTTCGCTTTTTCTGCCGCTTCTTTGAGACGCTGCATCGCAAGAGAGTCACCTTTTAGGTTGACGTCTTGGTCTTTTTTGAATTCGGCTACTAAAAAGTCAATTAGCGCTGAGTCAAAGTCTTCACCACCAAGGAATGTATCACCGTTGGTTGCTAGTACTTCAAATTGCTGTTCGCCATCGACATCAGCGATTTCGATGATTGATACGTCAAAAGTACCACCACCCAAGTCATATACAGCAACGGTGCTATCGCCTTGCTTTTTATCCATACCATAAGCAAGTGCTGCAGCGGTTGGCTCGTTAATAATACGTTTTACATCAAGACCCGCAATTTTACCGGCGTCTTTGGTTGCTTGACGTTGTGAGTCATTAAAGTAAGCTGGGACAGTAACAACAGCTTCAGTAACGGCTTCACCAAGATAGTCTTCGGCTGTTTTTTTCATTTTTTTCAAGATTTCAGCAGAAACCTGTGGTGGCGCTAATTTTTTGCCGTTGATTTCGACCCACGCATCACCGTTATCAGCTTTGGCGATTTTATAAGGCACCATACCGATGTCTTTTTGCACGACTTTGTCATCAAAACGACGACCAATCAGACGCTTAATGGCAAATAGGGTGTTGTTTGGGTTGGTGACCGCTTGACGCTTAGCTGACTGACCAACAAGGATTTCGTCATCTTTATAAGCGACAATCGATGGCGTGGTACGTGTACCTTCAGCGTTTTCGATGATTTTAACTTTATCACCTTCCATCACTGCCACACATGAGTTAGTTGTACCTAAATCAATACCAATTACTTTACCCATAATTAATTGCTCCTAATTTATTTTTAAATAAAAATATATATATCATCAGACCCTAGATTATGAAAACTATCGACATCTAGTCGGTCACTTGTTGCTTTATATCGGTTTAAGGCTTCGTTTTTTCAAGTCAATCCACTGCTAAATATTGCCTTTTGTGTGATTTTTTGTGTAAAACCCCATTAATAATAGGGTTTAGTACAATTAAAGACTTATTTTTTAAATACTAATACCTTAAATCTTCTATATTTGATTGCTACTGACCAACGCGTACCATCGCTGGGCGCAACAGACGACCGTTTAAGCTATAGCCTTTTTGCAAGACCGTACCTACTGTATCGGCTGGCGCATCGGCATCGATACCGACCGCTTCATGCAAATCAGCGTTAAATTTCTCGCCTTGTGGCTCGACGACTTCAACGCCATTTTTATTCAACACGTCTAACAACGCTTTATGAGTCAATCTTACCCCTTCGGTAACAGGGTCATCTGCATGAGCGTTTTCGATAGCGCGCTCTAAATTATCGACTACTTCTAATAGCTCTTTGGCGAATTTTTGCAGGGCAAATCTTTTGCTTTTATCGGCTTCTTGTTCCATGCGTTTTTGCGCGTTATACGCTTCGGCATTGGCGCGAGCGGTGCCTTCTTTGGCTTGCTTGACTTCGCTTTCTAGCTCAGCGATACGCGCTTTAAACGTATCTAAATCGATATCGTTTGCAATTGTGCTCTCTGCACCTGAATTATTTTGTGGATCAAATTCTTGCAAGGTTTCATTTAAAATACTGTCGTCGTGTTCGACATTATCGTGCGAAACGTTGTCGTGTGGCATATTTTGCTCATTAGATTCGTGGTTATTATTGTGCTCGCTCATGATAGCTCCTTAATAGGGATATAATTATTAATGGGGTTGTTAACATAATAATGATGGATTGAAAAACGCAATAAATCGGCTACTGGCTAGCCAAACTGTGTTTTTCTCCATTGCTTACTTAATAGGTTTATCGGCTTTTAACAATCATCTAGCCGTTATCACTCACTTTTTTATCACTCACGGATTTTTAGCAATCGCTTTTTTAACCTCTTCTGATAGCTGCTTGATAAAGGTGATGAGGGCAAATTTCAAGCCTAATCTAAGGAATTTTTCTCGATATTCATTAATGTCGGCATAATACCTACCAACTATGCCCTAAAATGACCGCATTACCTTTACGCTTATCGTCAATAAGTGGTTAATTTCGCTAACAAAACCAACAAAACACCGTCAGTTATTCCAAATAAATTACTATTCACTCCTAAACCATTACCAAAGAATACTCAACTTTATTTCCACTTATCATATGATGGCTGCAAATATTATCTATCATTTATAGGAGGTGTTATGCCTAATTCAACAGTATTATCAATCAACACCTTACTTAATAAAGCAGTGAGGTCACTTAACCTGACCGCTTTGGCTCAAGAAAAGCCTGAAAGTGCACGTGATAGCTCTTTAAACAATCATAAACCAGAAAACTTACAGACTTTGCCAATAAAGAATGCAGAGATTGCAATCAGCGCTGATGATAGTGTTGATAAGCCATTATCCATCAAAGATAAGGTGCTTTATCATAATCTAATGACTAGCTATCAGCCGCACCTACTGCATTACGCTATGAAAGGCATCGGCTGCTTACCAGAATCAGTATTAGAAAGCTTAGTGGGCTATTTGGATGGACCGACCGCTAAGCAATACGAGCATGTTGATGCCCATTTACGCTTAATCCTTGCAGTCAATAGCAAGCTTAAAACGCCATTACACCTTTTAGACATGGTCGAGTTGCGCAAACGCTTTGCGACCGACGTCGTTGCGATGCAAGCGCCAACCGTCTGGCAACAGCCAAGCTCTACCTTATTTAACAGTATTAAACCCTTTACCAAAAAAGATAGCCATACCGTAGAGTGGGCAGACAAAACCATTGCCAATGCTGATGATGGCGACATGACCATTCGTTGCTATCAAAAACAAGTAAGTGCAACAGGCTTTGGCTTTAAAAAGAAACCGAAACGCAATCCTGATGAAACTGTGATGCTGTTTTTTCATGGCGGTGGATTTTGTATCGGTGATGTCGACACCCATCATGAATTTTGTCATGCCGTCTGTGAGCAAACGGGCTGGCCAGTGGTCAGTGTTGATTATCGCCTAGCACCTGAATATCCTGCACCGACAGCGCTACGAGATTGTATTGCTGCTTATGGATGGTTGGCTGAAAACTGCCAAGCATTTGGCGCCTTGCCATCGCGTATTGTACTGGCAGGTGATAGTGCGGGCGGCGAGTTATCAACCATGGTTGCTCAACAAGTCATCACCCCAACGGCAGAAGCATGGCAAGATTTGGGCATTAATGGGCAAAAAACTTTTGAGATATTGCAGCGCGTGCCATCGCCAATGGCGCAAATGCCTCTGTATCCTGTGACGGATGTTGAAAATGATTATCCTAGCTGGGAATTATATGGCGAGGGTTTATTACTAGATCATGCCGATGTGGCGGTATTCGATGCCGCGTGTTTGGAAAACAGCCCGTTACCGCGCCAACATATCTTGACTTCACCTATGCTCGGTGACAATAGCCATATCTGCCCTACTTATATCGTCGCGGCCGAATTAGATGTCTTGCGCGATGAAGCTTTTGCTTATGCTAAGCAGTTAGAAAGCCATGGTGTTGCGGTCGAAACCTATACTGTCTATGGCGCACCACATGGATTTATCCATTTTATGAGCGTCCATCAAGGGCTTGGACAAGAAACGCATCATATTATTAATGGTTTTGCTAGCTTTGTACGTGAGATCATCAGCACCCAAGAGTTAGTGGCTGCGTGAATAGCTGAATAATGGCTGTGGGTTACGGGCTAAATACGGGTAGCTATTAAAACAAGCTAAAAGCTAGCATTAACTGACAATTGGAAAAAGATAGATAAAAAGCACGGATAACCATAACGGCTAGTTACTATTAATCAGCTACTATGAATCAGCTTGACCTGTCAAAGTAATTAGCCAAATCTCAGAACGCGTACCCAATCTAAATGGCACAGCGCCGATACCATAACCTGAAGTCACCAAAAACTGCGTGCCTTCTAGTTGTTTGGCACCATAAACCAGTGGCGTGAACCATTTTAGCAATGTCGTTAAAGGAAATATCTGCCCACCATGGGTATGCCCTGATAAATGCAAATCAATGGGCAAACCTTTGATTTGTGCTAAATCGGCCGGGCTATGCTCTAAAAATATCACCGGTTTATACGCCCTCACTTCACTAAGTAACTCTGTGGCGGCAGGGCGTGCAGGATCGGTTTCATCTGAACGCCCTATCAGCAATACTGAGTCATCCAACCAGACACTTTTATTATCAATCACCTGAATGCCTGCCCGCTCGACTGCTTTAGCAATGGCAACTTGATTACCTGAATAATCGTGATTGCCCAAAGTAGCATAGACACCGAGTGGCGCTCTTAGTTTTGATAAATGCTCATGCATATTGGTATTGTCATAAGAGTCAGTGGAATCATTCATGACATCGCCCGCGATAACCACCACATCTGGACTTTGGGCATCTATCAGCTTCACCATCTTATCTATCTGCCGATTGCCAAACCATCTACCTAAATGAGTATCAGACACCAAAGCTATCTGCATTGGTTTATTGAGTGGCTTATCTGTCGTTACTTCCAAGTGATGTACGACAGGCGAATAAGCATTAAATACTGCTAAACCTACAAGACCAGCATAAACCACAGCAGCAACAGCTCTCATGAGCTTTGGATGGTATTTTTGCTTTAGGATATAGAGATAAACTAGGGTAATGACAGCGGTTATTAAGCCTGCATAGAACATAAAGCCTTGTAAAATACTGGCAACCAAGTAGGCATGGAAGCGCTCGTGCCAAAACTCACTCAGTCCGTAGATAAGAAAAGCATTATTAATGACAAAAATGCTTAAGACTAGGCCAATTTTAGGCAAGCGCTGTTTTGGTTTGATGAACCAGTAAAATATCACGCTACTCATCATCGCGAGCAGCTGGGTAAGGATGATAAAAAGCCACATAATAAAATTGAATCAGACAAAGACGGGCTTATAGTACGCCCATATTCTTACCTGTTATAGACAGCATCATTTTTTATTGAAACTGGACAAAGGTTTTAAAAGAATATGCTCAAGAAATGGTTTTTTTCAGGAATAGATTGTTTCATGTGAAACAATCCATCAGATAAGTTTATACCTGCTGCTCTAAAGCCTGCTTAAGGGTTGGCTGTTTGAATTTAAAATCTGCATTGAGTAGCGCTTGTGGCAATACTTTTTGCCCATCAATCAGCAAGGTCGACATCTCACCAAACATCAATTTTAATAAAAATTTTGGTAAAGTAAAAAACGTCGGACGATGCAGCCACGCGCCAAGCGTCTTGGTAAAAGTATGATTGGTCACAGGGTTAGGCGCGGTTAAGTTATAGACCACGGCTGGCGTATCGCTTGCTGTGTTTAAAGTATTGCTCGTATTATTTAACTGAGCTTGCTGCTGACCCATGAGATGCTGCTCGATGATAAATAACACTGCCCTTACCCAATCTTCACGGCTGATCCAACTCATGATTTGCTTACCATTAGCCAATTGACCGCCAACGCCCATTTTAAAGGGTGTTAATAACTTACTAACCATGCCGCCCTCAGGATGGATAACGACACCGGTGCGCACGATAGCAACAGGAACGCCATAATCGGTAGCTTTCAATGCCAACTGTTCCCAATCGTCACATAATTTATGCGAAAAATCAGTATTAAAATCACTGCTCTCAATTAAAGGCTTATCACCTTGAGCGCCATACCAGCCAATCGCTGAACCGCTAACCAATAATTTAGGTTTAGTGCTACTACGCGCTATAAAAGCAAGTAGCGCTTCGGTAGGCTGTACACGGCTGGCAAGCAGTTGTTCTTTACGTGCAGCGCTCCAACGCTTATCTGCAATCCCTGCGCCCGCTAGATTTAAAATAACATCAAAGCTCTGATTAGATTTCGTCAGCTCATCATAAGTCATCATCTTAATATCGATAGGATGTGGCTGATTACTATCACGGGTCAGCCACGTAATATGCACTTCCTTATTCTCACTTCGATAGCGCTTGATAATGGCTTCACTGAACGCGCTACCTAAGAATCCTGAGCCACCGCTGATTAGAATATTCATGCCCTACTCCCTGTATTTTTTGCTTATCATTCAATTAAAATTAATCCTTTGTAACTATCCTCTTCCTTTTCGGATGTTATATCAAAACCACTTTTACATACTTTTGGTAAAGCCATACAGCTGGCGATAGTAGCATTCACAGCGCCGAACAGACCTACGATAAACATAAAAGCGAACGAAACTCCCATTTCCATCCATGAATTTATGCCTAAATAGATGACAATTGAGCCCATGTAAAATTCGGATGTCATAAATCCAATTAAAAAAGATGTACGTATACTTTTCTAAATATCAATAAAACGCACAACTCTACAATTAGCCCACCAATAACACTACCAATCCCTGCAAATAAGATAATGACTTGTAAATAAGGATAAGCATCAACCCTGTCATTCATTTTCATTATATTTATCCTATAAAAGTTAATGATTAACTTAGTATAAATATGGCTACGGTAGTGGGTGGTGAATTCATTATGAATAATTGATAGATAATTAATTATCTCAGTTTTATATAGCCTGCCTATTATGCAAAACGCTTACGAATAGGACACCCGTTCTTATCGTTGCTATGGTGATAATTATCTTTTAGTTTGTTCCATCTATTATTTATAAAGTTCATAACAGCAGATATATTGGGCAATACATGCTGCTTGGTTAGGTGTGGCGCTACTGCATCTAAACGCTTGGCTAGCTCAGGTAAATGATTGGATGGCACAGCAGGAAATAGATGATGCTCTACGTGATAGAGTAAGTTAAAAGTCAATATATTGACCAATGGGTTACGCTCAGTGCGGGCTATCGTTTCATCACAATCATGATGCACACCCCAAACAGCAATGATTCCAACACTAGCATTCGCCAACATCATGGTCAGTAGGTGATACATCAACACTTGCGCTAACATAGCAAGAGTTGGGATAGTAAGCGCGGTCAATACAAGGGCAACTAAGACGGCTAATGCAATTAAGCCAAACTCTAACCAAGCCAAGTTTTGATTGCGACGGCTGCTTAGACGCAATCCTTGACGATAGATATTGAGCCGATAGGTTATGCCGCCTAACATCGCTTGCCACCATGACACTTTTGCCAAACTGCCTTCAATATCACTATCGCCTAGAGGGTCACGATGATGCGCCATATGAGTAGCTCGAATGCTATGCAAGCTGGTCATCAATAGCACACTAAGCAACAGCAATATGGCGGTAGTCGTACGTTTACCCGTACCTAAGCTATGATGATAGCCATCGTGAGCTTGGCGAAAGGCCGCAGCAAAAAATAGATACGACGCGACGCACGCCATTACATACCAAGATTGACTGGCAAACCACCACGACAGCAATAAAAACGGATAAGGCAAAATGAGGTTGTAAGCAATTTGGCCGCGAGTCAGTTGGCGTAAGTCTTGCCACTCTACTGAGCTAACAGCATTTTTGATCGATTGCTTTTTATTACTATGTGTTTTATTTGCTTTCATTTCACACATCCATTTGTCATTACTGCTAATAAAGGGGGTTTATATAAGCCTTACATACTTACATTAATTTCTGTCAAAACAGAAATATATACTGAAAAATTTTTATTTTTACATAGTTAGATTACCCTAGGACCTTTTTTATACTCGCGCCTAGTTTCAAAACTTTTTTAAGGGCGTTAGTCGGTAGTCTAAGCATCTCAGATGACCAAGTGGTGACTGTATCAACGAATTCTTGGGTATCACGAATACGTGCTTTTACTGCGCTATTTTCATGTTCAAACTCAGGACTATCCATCAGTTCTTGTAAAAACTGTACTGTTGGATCCAGCTCACGCTTTTGGCGTTCAACTACAATGATACGTGCGAGCTCCCAAACATCTGTATTGGTCGTAAAATGATCACGCCTGTCGCCCAATATCGAAACCTTTTGTACCAATCCCCAATTTTGTAATTCTCTAATACTGTTTGAGACATTAGAGCGAGCAACACCAAGGGTTTCGGTAATTTCTTCAGCATCTAACGGCTTACCGATGATATATAACAATGCATGAATTTGTGACATGGTACGATTAACGCCCCATTGCGAACCCATTTCGCCCCAATGTAAGATAAACTTTTCGGTCACAGGATTTAGTTTCATGATTGATATCTACTCACTATTTTCTATAATTTATAACTACCTTCTTGACTCATAGTGCGCTATTCTTTTATTTCTGTCAATAGTGAAACTAAGTAGTAATACTGTCTGTTTGAATGATTGCTACCCCCTAACGAACGATTAGACCTGTGGTGGCATCACGGATTTGGCTCGGTAACGTATAACCTAACGTTTCAGTCTGCAAGTAGCTTATTTGCTCGCCGAAATAAGCATAGGCTTCATCAAAGGTACTGGCAGGCTGATGACCAGACGGGTTGCAACTTGTGGAAACCAATAACCCAAATGGGTTATCAGCACTAACCATCTGCTGGCACAACTGACGAATAGTAGGATGGGCGATAACTCTAACCGCGACAGTCTGATGTTGGCCCGTTATCCAAGAAGGAATGGTTGTGGTAAGTGTGCTCGGAATGGGCAATAACCATGTATGGGCTTGCTTGCATTGTAGCGCTATATTGTCACTATCTGCCTGCCAACTCTTGATGATTTGCTGGCGCTGACGATCTTTTAAAGCATCTAATAAAGGCGCTAAACGCTCTGCACTATCAGTAATCACAATCATGCCCTTTGCTTGTGGACGCTGCTTAATATCTAAAATACGCTGGACTGCTGCTTTATCATAAGCATCACAGCCGATACCCCAGACGCTTTCGGTTGGATAAGCAAGTAACTCTCCTTCTTTTAGCCACTGAGCAGCTTGAACGACAGAATGAGTAATAAATGACAGGGATTCTTTCATGGTTTAAATGCTTCGAGAGGATAGAGATTTAAGCATTTATAATAACACAGGACACGGAAAGACTCGAAAAGTAGCGTTTAAAACTGCCAAAATCTTTTCGGCTAAAGACTCAAAAACTAGCAAATAGAGGAGCTTAACAGTAAAGAAAACATAACTCTAGACCCGTAAATAACGCCCACCTTGCACACTGATAACCCCTAACAATTCAAGCTCCATAAGTTGCCCAATCAATTGCGGTGGCGTCAGGTTAGTAGTGCTTAATAATGCATCCAAATCTTGCCCATGCCAGTCAAGATGCTCATAAACCTGCGTTAAATGCTCAGGAATAACGATAGCATTGGAAGAAGATTTGAGGTTAGACTGCGGCGCGTGACCAACAGCGGCGATAGAGATGTTGTCTGTATTTATAGAATGAGAGCTTTGGCTAAGATTTTCTTGCTCAATATTAAGTTCTGCGTTATCAGATGAATTGTAGTTACGGCTTTGATACCCTAATTGACTGTTAATATCTTCGAGGACTTGCTGCGGATGATAAATTAAAGTTGCGCCCTCACGTATCAAGTGATGACAGCCTTCAGCATTATTATTATCGATATGACTTGGAATCGCAAAGACTTGCTTGCCTTGCTCAGAGGTTAGGCGCGCAGTAATAAGCGAACCACTTTGAATCGTTGCTTCAGTGACAATCGTCGCGAGGCTGAGTCCTGCAACTAAGCGATTACGGCGTGGAAAGGTATGCTTATGTGGCTGCGTATGCGGTAGCAGCTCGCTGATGATACAGCCACCTTGCTCGATAATCTGGCTAAATAACTTGTCATGATGATTGGGATAATTGACATCAATCCCTGTACCCATCACGCCGACCGTACGACCTTGATATTCCGCATCAACTTGAGCCAAAGCACCTAAATGTGCACGCTTATCGACACCCATAGCAAGACCACTGGTGATGATATAACCGGCTTGCGCTAAATATTGCGCCATATCAAAGGTGATTTTTTGGGCATGAGTGGTAGGTTTTCGGCTCCCAACGATAGCTATTTGCGCTTGTTGCAAACGTGCTTTATCGCCACGATAAAACAATAAAGGCGGTGGGTCATAGATGTCTAGTAACTGCGGAGGATAATCGGACTGATCGGCAAATAGCAAACCGTATTTGTTATCTAGCAATGCCTGTTGGATGGTATCGATAGTGGCTTGCGTTTGCTGTGGCTGTTCGTGACGCTTAAGATGTGTACTATGAATGCCAAGCTGCCGCCATGCCTCTACTTTGGCACACCAAGCAAGCTCGGCATTACCAAAAGAAGTAACCAGCTTATGATAAGCCGATAATGACGCATTCACCTCAGTCCACAGCGCCAATACTGCGCGCTGCTCATCGGATAAAAGAGAGGAGACTGCGGTCACGGTCATAAGCGCTTAACTCATAGTAACTGACGGGGATGATGACTCAATAGAGGCTCAAGTCAATTATAAGTAAGGCGGTGGTAAGAGCTGATCACCGACGTTAAGTGGTAGCTCAGAGTCAAGCACATACGCATAACTGATATTATCAAAGGTATTAAACACCATCACCATACCACTAGGCTCACTTGGCAAACGTACCGGGGTATCGTTGTCCTTGATATCGCGTATGACCGCGCCTTTTTGATAAACGGTCAACACATCACCAGGTTTAGCGCCGTGCGTGCTACCTAAATTGATAGCAACCACACTGCCTTTAGCAGCTGAGCTGATAGAGTCCATGACGCGGACAATCATACCGCCACGGTTGACGGTGGCAGGCGTTGGATAAAATACCGGCGGGATAGAATTGTTTAATTCTACAAAAACGCGATCGCCTTCACGGACTTCTTTGCCATAACTGTCAATCAGCTGTAAGCTAGTCACACCATTGGTTTCTGTAGACGTGACCAAACCGGTAGCAACTTGGGTGACTTCTAAACCGATGATTTTTTGCGTTTTAGGCTCGACATATTTCTCGCCTTCACGGTAAATACCATAACGCTGTCCAACGATAAGTGGTACGCCTTTGGCATAGACTTTATCGCCGCTTGCGGTAATTAAATTGCCTTTTTTAGAAGCTAAAATATAGGGCGTGGTATTAAAATCTGCTGGATTAACAATGATGGTCTTATCGAGCCAATGCTGAATCGCAGACCATGGAATAGGCGGAATACTATTAGCGGTCGAAGTGACCGAAACTGTGCTAGACACTACATTGCCCGTCAACTGCTTTTCAACGCCCGCACAGCCCTCGCCTGTATCAACGCCAATTAAAGTCTTACCTTGAATCACACATAAAATAAGAATGTCATTAGGATAAATAAGGTTGGGATTTTTGATTTGCTTATTGGTCGCCCAAATCTCTTTCCAGCGCCATGGACTGTCTAAATAACGCCCTGAGATATCCCATAAGGTATCGCCTTTTTTGACGATATAGCGATTGGGTGCGTCCGCTTTGATGGTCGGCGGTGGATTATTAGCGTGGGCAGTGGTCATCAGCATTGCACCACTAAATGTCGTCACCAATAGTGCTTTTGCTATATTTTTTAAGCTCATCTTCATTGTTATATCCACAATATGTAGCGCTATTAGCGTCGAATCTGGTCTACTTAAGTCTATTAATTAGGTTCAAAATCTCATTCTAGTCATTAAATAACGATTAGAAAATAAAAACATAAAAGGCTTAAGTATCACCATCATAAAGCTTCTAGAGCAGCTGTTCAGTGTTGTCGACTGATATGATTGACGGGTTTGATTGCTAAAAAAGCGCCGAGCATGATGATGACTCGCCGACGCTGTTTCTAATATTACAATTATATCTACCATAACACAATCATAAACACTTTATTACAATAGCGTAACCTTTAATTGGATATTAATTTCAATGAATACTTTATATAAATAAGCTACCTACGCAAGATTTGGCTTCACGTGCTGACGGATTTGCTCAGCGACCAGTTCAGCCTTGTTATCTAGTACCACCACATGTTGTGGTAAGTCCTCTAAGCCTTCGGTATGGGCAGGGCGAGTAATCTCTATTGGACCAATAGCTTCGACAATCGTATCGGCAAACTTAACCGGTAAAGCCGTTTCGGCACAAATAATCACTTCACCTGCGCGCTGTAATTCTTTAGCGACTTTAATACCGTCGGCTGTGTGCGGATCCACCAACTCACCATGCTGCTCATAAAGCGCTTTAATCGTTTGTAAGCGGTCGCTATGGGTCGATTTACCTGCAGCAAAGCCATAACGCGTATTAACCGCCTCCATCAAGTCAGACAAATCAAAACCTTGACCGGATTTCACCCCTTCAAATAACTCGCTGACACGGGCGCTGTCTTTGTCGAGTAGTAGATAGACAAAGCGCTCAAAGTTAGAAGCCTTAGAGATATCCATTGACGGGCTGGACGTTACGTAAGTTTTATCGGTCGGACGCGGCTGATAAGCACCTTGATTAAAGAAGTCGTTGAGCACATCGTTTTCATTGGTCGCGACGATTAAACGGTCAACTGGCAGTCCCATTTCGCGAGCAATATGACCAGCGCAAATATTACCAAAGTTACCTGATGGGACGCTAAAGCTGACTTTTTCGTCGTTGCTCGTAGTGATGGCAAAATAGGCTTTAAAGTAATAAACGATTTGCGCAAGGATACGACCCCAGTTGATAGAGTTAACTGTACCGAGGTTATAAGCCGCTTTAAATTCAGCATCTTGTTGCAGCGCTTTGACAATATCTTGGCAATCATCAAACATACCGTCGATGGCGATATTATGGATATTATCATCGGTCAGACTATACATTTGCGCACGCTGAAATTCGCTCATTTTGCCGTGCGGTGACAGCATAAAGACTTCGATATTGTCTTTACCACGTAGGGCATATTCTGCTGCGCTGCCCGTGTCACCACTGGTCGCACCAATAATAGTAATGCGAGCGTCCTTTTTTTTCAGCACGTATTCAAAGGCATTGCCCAAGAACTGCATCGCCACATCTTTAAATGCCAATGTCGGACCGTTCGATAATCCTAAAATATATAAGTTATCCTCAAGCTTACGGACAGGGACAATCTCATCAGAACCAAATATCTCAGCAGTATAAGTACGCTCGATGATATCTTGCAAATCAGCCACAGGAATATCAGTGGCAAAGCGCTGCATAATCGCCATGGCAAGCTGTGGATAGCTGAGCGTACGCCATTCATCAAGGGTCGTGCTATCAATATTTGGATAGTGCTCAGGCAGCATTAAACCGCCATCTGGCGCAAGCCCCATCAATAGTACATCACTAAAATCCATCGGCGCTGTCTGACCACGGGTACTGATATATTTCATTAGATTGTCCTGTCTATAATGAGGTTATTCAATATTTAAAACGGTTTATTCAGCAGTTTTATGCCATTGTCTTATGAAGTAACGCATAATAAAACCCATCACCACTCTCGCTATCAATCGGCAAGCACTGACGCCCGATTGTTTGCTCGATGCCCCAATTGCAATCTTCGGTAAATTCAATCGCTACCGCATCATTATGATGACTGATAAAATCCTGCATTTGCTCGACGTTTTCTTGCTTTAAGATAGAACAGGTTACATACAATAGATAACCACCCGCTTTCAATTGTGGCCACAAGTTATGCAAAATATCGGCTTGCAACAATGCGGTTTGCTCAACGTCTTCTTCGGTACGCAAAATACTGATATCGGGGTGACGACGAATCACGCCTGTCGCAGTACAAGGGGAATCGAGTAATATTGCATCAAATACCGGCTCATTGGTAGCCGCTTTTTTATTTTTTCCATGCTGCCATCTGGTGGCATCAGCACAGACAATATTCAGTGCGACACTTTTCTCTGCTTGCTGCAAATCGTGCTGACTTAAATTTAAGCGCTGTAAGTTCTCACGGATACGCTCAATACGCGGCGCTTCATTATCAATAGCCGTTACCTTGATATCAGCGGTCGCAGGCGTCGATTTAGCATCGTCTTGTTTCACGTGAAACAGTGACGACTGGTCATTAGCGCTTATAAGCTCCAACCAGTGAGCAAGCTTACCACCAGGTGCCGCGCAAGCATCTAGAATGTGTATCTCGTTGTTATTATTTTCAGCAATGTCACCGTCAGTGTCGGTCACTTCAGTATTAATTTTAGCCATCAATGCTTTATTAATAATGGGTGCAGCAAGTTGGGCATGCATGTCTTGTACGCTGGCAGCTCCTAGCGCAAAATCAGGCAAAGCGTTCACGGCTGTGCTTTGATGTAGCCGGAGACCTTTGGTTGATAACGTTGTTGCCATAGCTGTATCTGAAGAGTTCATTAAGTTGAAACCAGTCGTTAGCTCAACGATGTCTGCATCAATTTCTGCCCCATCAAGTGCTTGCTGATAATCCTCTACTGAGCTAACAGCTGAGTTTACGCGTAAAAACATCGGTGCCGCGTGGCGCAAACCTTGGGTCAGCTCATCATACTGCTCACTCCAGTCTTGCTTAAGCTGATAAGCGAGCCAATTCGGTAGACTATGCTTTTTATCGCACTTCTTACGAAATTTGCTTGGATTCTTAGCCACTTTACGCAAGATAGCATTGATTAAACCTGTTGCATGTGAAAACTCGATTTCTTTTGCCGCTTCAACCGTTTCGTGAATTGCCGCATGGTCAGCGACTTCTAAATACAGCAACTGCACTAAACCTACTTGAATGGTGGTACGAACTTCAACTTCATCGATAGGGTTGTCAGCTAAGGTATCGAGCAAACGCGCCAGCGCATGCCACTGACGTAATGTCGTTAGTAGTAGCGCATGGGCAAAACCTTTATCGCCATCATGTAGACTGTTGAGTAACGGATCAAGAACGCTGGCAAGCGACTGACCGTTTTGAATGGCCAGTAAAGTGCGAATGACCCGTACACGTACGCTACCATTCATAATCAGGTTGCTTGATGGTTTAAGCTTATTGTTTCTTGGCGCAGTGTTGGTTTGTCTCATTAAATTGAATTTCCTTGACGTCTGGTCGATCGCGTCTGATAAAAGTTGGATTATTTGGTATTAAATTACCGATATTAAAATATACCGAGTTAAATTCTAATAATTGCAGTACTAATTTGGCGTAGATTATTTCGAATCGGTCGTAAACTGGTCGCCATCATTTAACTGATTACCATGGCAAATTTGCTCAGCAGTCATCGGCTTGCCACCAGCGAACTGCAAATCAGTAATAGCCAAAGTACTGGCTGATTCTTCATTGCTTTTTTGTTTGGTCTCATCTTCTTTGCCACAAGCGACCAGTATCGCTTTGCGGCCGACGCTGATGACAGTGCCAGCAGGCTCATTGGTTTGCTGTGATGGGTTCACAGGCAAGCTGGCTAAAATTTTAACCCGCTGCCCTGCTAAAAAAGTATAAGCACCTGGCCATGGCGTCAGCCCACGAATTTGTCGTTCAATCTTAATAGCAGACTGTGTCCAGTCGATTTCGCCTTCGGTTTTGACCAATTTTTCAGCATAATTGGCTTGGCTGTCATCTTGGGCTACTGCCTGCGCTTGATAATACGTTAAGTCTTTTAATACCGTACTAATTGCCGCAGCGCCAAGCTCAGCCATTTTATCATGTAGGCTCGCAGCCGTATCATTGGCTTCAATAGGCGCGCTAACCTTGTGGAGCATATCACCGGTATCGAGCCCCTTATCCATCTGCATAATGGTAATACCAGTCTCAGAATCGCCCGCCAGTAATGCACGATGAATAGGCGCCGCACCGCGCCAACGTGGCAACAGTGAAGCATGAATATTTAGACAGCCATAAGTAGGCGTGGTCAATACGCCAATCGGTAATATCAGACCATAAGCCGCAACAATCATCACATCTGGCTGATAAGTACGTAAATTCTCACGTGCTGCCATGCCTTCTGTGCTGGATTTTTTAAAGGTGAGAGGCTGCTCAACCGCGATGTCATTTGCCAATGCCACTTGCTTGACGGCAGATGCTGATAACTTTTGCCCGCGCCCTGCTTTGCGATCAGGCTGGGTATAGACTGCAACGATATCTATATTCAACGCATCTTGCTGCTTGATAAGCGCTTCAAGGCTGACAGCAGCAAACTCAGGTGTACCGGCAAATATTACTCTTAGCGGCTTAGCGACTGTTGGTATTTCGGTTACGGCGCTTTGCTCAGCTTGATTGGCGTCAATAGATATATCAGATTGTGCAGCAAGTGTGGTCATAGTCAGGCATTATTTATGGTTAATTTGCCTATTATAGGTGAGTTTGTGGTGTTGTGCCATGATTGTAATAGCAGCCATCCAGCGCTATTAATGGTGCTATTTATCTCTATAATAGTAAGCAGGCTCAGCTACTTATTCATCAAATAAGCCACACCAAGCAAATCTGTCAGATTTATCATTATTTTACGATGCGCCATCACACCGACTTACGGTCGATTTAGGGTCATGCTTTTATGCAACAGTTCCAGTCTCTACAACGCTTGCTGATTTTTTATACGCTGACATTATTGGCGATGTTGTCAGTGTATTACTTCACCATGTTTTATGAGATAAGGCAGGATAATAAGCAAGACAGCATAGAGAGCTTTTATGCATTGCAGTATGAGATTTCTGAGCTTACCAACCCTGACAATACTGATATTAAAAAGGTTTTAAAAAAGCCGTTTTTAAAAGACATCAGCTATCAGCTGATTTTTATGATGCCATCTGGACAGACTTATATACATCGTCATACCCGTCCTAATGAGCGTGAGTTTAGGGGTATTACCTTTCCCAAGGTCATCGCTTCACTGCCTTCTAGTAGCAATCATTATAGTGCCTCTACGGTAAACAATAATGCCTTAATCGGCACCATTGAGCTTGAAAGTAGTCATAAGATTTATACCATCTTGCGTCATAAGCCGCTCGATATCAATTGGATATCGTATCGCTATTGGCTGCCTTTAATGATAGCCATTATGTTTTTTACCATGGCATTACTCTATACGCTCAAACGCCGTGCTAACTGGGAACAGCTCCTCGTTTATACCGATGAGTTAAGCAGCCATGCCAAAGATGCCTACATCACGCCGCCGTTTATTGAAAAGAAAACCACGGCTGAGTTTTTACGCTTAGGGCACGCACTTAGCCGCATCAGTTATCAGCTGCATAATAATCACCGACGCATTACCACCCTAAAACATCGTCTCGAGCGTTTGGTTGATCATGCGCCGCTGCCCATGCTGATGATTATGAGACATGGTCAAATCAGCTTTTTTAATCAGCGTTTTGAGCAAGTATTTGCAACGCCCTTTCAAAGCGATAGCAATTATCAATTGACGGATTTTGTCTTTGCAGAAGACGAAACAACTCAGGCACTATTATATAAACTGGTAGAGCTGCGTGTCACTCGTACCTTATTGGTGTATGGATTACATAATAAAAAAGCCTATCAATTGCATATTACCCCGTGGTTTGGTGAGCACGGGCAAGTACATGGCTTTACGGTACTGCTGAATAATATCAATGAGATGGTCAATCAAAGCGCGGACTTACAACAACGAAACCAGCAGCTACAACGCCAACTTGATGAGTTTAATACCCTTAAATCGACGATGGGCCATGATTTACGCCTGCCGTTAGAGGCGATGATTGACACCTTAGAGCCGATTGACCCTAGCACCTTAACCGCTAAACAAAATAAAACTGTCACAATTTTAATTCAAACCAGTCATTCGATGCTTACCATGCTTAATGACATGCTAGATATCGGTGAGATAGAGGTGCGGAAAACCCGCCTAAATATTGAGGCGGTTGACCTGTATAAACTTGGGCAAGAAGTCAGTCAATCAGTCGTAGAAAGGACGAAAAACCAAGGGCTAGAGCTGCTTTACTTTTTTATACCGGACAGCCCGCGTTGCATTGATACCGACCATAAACGCCTGCAACAAATATTACGAAATTTACTAGACAATGCGGTCAAATTCACCACGGCTGGCTACGTGGCATTGACCATTGATACGGTGAGCAATACAGAAGTATTGTCCATCAAAAACCGAACTTTGATAGACATAAATAAAGATACTAACACGCCTGAAAACACTGAAATTAATAAAGAAAACGCCAGTCATGCCGCACATGATTGGGTTCGATTTAGTATAAAAGACAGCGGTATAGGCATCGATATAGCAAAGCAACACCAACTATTGACTTATCTTAATCAGAACAATAATCAAAATAACCGCCAAAGCCAAAATAGCAACCAAGCCAATAACCCAAGCAAAAGCCAGAATCTTAACTACATTCGAAATAACAGCACTGAAAAAGGGCTCGGGTTAAATAATGCCAATAGTTTTGCGCGCTTATTGGGTGGTTTTATTGAAATAAAAAGCACGGTAGCTAAAGGCAGTACTTTTAATCTTTACCTGCCTTGCAAGCGGCCAAATTATCAGCCGGTCTACCACCTTAATCCCCATCTGACCCAGATTCATCTGCTTGCTGTAATCAAACAACCGCTGCGAGCTGACTATCTGCGCCGCTTATGTGCCTATTTATCGATACCAGCCACCATCTCGACTTTTATAGACAGAAGCACGCTACAGCAACTGAGAGAGAGGTTAGCAAAAGAGAAGCAGAGCCTCGCCCCTATCTTGCTGCTAGATTATGAATACTATGAAGAGGTAAATATCGCGCTTTCCAATCAAGCCTTAGCCAGTGATAAAGATATAAACTTTGAAAAAATAAAAATCATAAACACAGAAAATATAGCAGCTTTGCATAAAAAAGCGGAAGATGAACTGTCTGTTTATATCGATAGACAACAGGCTTTAAACAGTTTGCTTGCCGATACTACGTTGCCCAAGATATTGGTTAGCATGAAAGCTGAACGCCGTATTCCGTCTATGCTATTAGATAGGTGTGACGGCTTTTTAAACAAGCCAATCGATGTGGCATTGTTACTCTCTGAATTACTGCGTTTGACCTTGGATGTTAGGCAAACCTTGATACAACCAGAAAATATTGAAGAGGACACTAAAGAAAATACCCAAGAAAATAGTAGCCAATTAGTCACAGCTGTAGATGAAGCTAACAGCGAAACTCTGGCGCCATTAATTTTAGTGGTAGAAGACAGTTTAACCAACCAAAAAATAGCCTGTAAAATATTGGCGAAACTTGGCTATCGTAGTGTGGTCGCAGAAGATGGGCAGCAAGCGTTAGATAAGTTAAAAGAACAACGCCAAGAAATTGCGCTTATTTTGATGGACTGCCGAATGCCAGTGATGGATGGACTACAAGCGACCCAAGCGATTCGTGCGCAAGGGGATGATATTCCTATCGTGGCACTGACGGCAAATAATACCGAAGAGGATCGCAGCGCCTGCTTGCAAGTTGGCATGGATGAGTTTTTAGCCAAGCCTATTAATAAACTTAAACTACAAGAGATTTTGCAAACGTTTATTAAAAGCTAGGGCGTGTCCTCATTTTAAAAACGGTGATAAAAATGAGATAAATTGTAGCCAAACAAGGAAAATAGTGCAGTTAATATCGGGATATTACCCAGCTATTTGACGAAGTTTGGCCATTTTTAGACCATTTAGATGTCCATCGATTAAATTGAAGACACGCTCTAGTATGCGTTTGCAATATTTGCCAGCCTTATTAAAGCAGCATCACAGCTAAATCACCAGAAGGACAGTTATAAATTTAGACTTTAGCCGTTATTTCATAAAACCATTATCTGCCAAAAACGCCTCGGTAATCTTGCTCTGTGGACTGCTTGTATTTGAGCTATCTGCTTGCGATTTATTCAACAAGCGCTCTAAATAGCGCGCCACGATATCCACTTCTACATTGACCTTAGCTCCTAGCAACCAATGCTGCGCTATATTGGTCACTTGCGCGGTATGCGGAATGATGTTCAGCGCAACGATATTGTCACGTACTAAATTGGTGGTTAGGCTGATACCATCAAGGGTAATAGAACCTTTGGTCGCCGTATAATGCGCCAGCTCGTGTGGTATCTCAACTTCGATATAAATAGAGCGCGCATCTTTTTGCAGCTTACTAACCACGCCTACGCCATCGACGTGACCGGCGACGATATGCCCGCCAAAACGGGTGGTCGGTAACATTGCTTTCTCTAGGTTCACGATATGACCTGGCTTTAATTCCGCTAAAGCCGTACGAGCAATCGTTTCACGTGAAACATCAACAGAGTAGTAATTACTACCAAACTCGACCACGGTCAAACAGATGCCATTAGAAGCAATCGAATCTCCCAGTTTTACATCACTAAAATCCAAACCGTCAGATTCTATCGTTAGACGGATATCACCGCCAGTCGGCTGCATAGACTTTACTTTGCCGACACTTTCTATAATTCCGGTAAACATATCAACCTCTTTTCATTTTTTATTGCCGTTAAAGGCAGAATATATTATTTAAGCCTATTGTTTCATGTGAATCAATCCGTCAATAATGGCAACTATTAGACTTTATGCTAGCTATGACGTTTATTATAAACCTAGCGAGAATAAGAAGAATCATGGGATAAGTTGTGGATAACTAAGGATAATTCAGGATATAGCAGGGTTAAAACCTTGGTATTTAAAGAGTTATCCACAGAAAGTTTATTTCTTACTAATTATTCGTTAAAGATGAAAATAAAACCTAAGTTATTGATTTAAAATAAATTAATTATAAACACTATTGTCAATAACCACTAATAAGTTCCATGTGAAACAAAGTTATACACAGTTTCATGTGAAACCTTTATTAAACCACTATGTTTATCCACATACCCTATCAATAGGTCTAATCTTGTGGATAAAACATTGAAAAACAAGAGTATCTGTCAGAAGGTTTATAAAGGGTATAGGGTAAGCTTAAGGTCAGCGCCCAATTGCTCATGACAGTGAATATCGAAACGTAGTTGCTGCGCTAACGATAACGGATTGATAGCAACCATAGGTCGTGCTTGCGTGCCTAATAAGCAAGGCGCTTGATAGACAATGAGCTCATCTACCAGTTGCTGTTGTAAAAAACTACCAGCGACACTTGCCCCTGCCTCTACCAGTACGTCATAACATTGATAGTCACGCACTAGGCTTTTTAATAATTCGATTAAATTCTCTTCCCGCCAATATAATGTATCTGGGCGACGGCATAGCTGATAGTCAGATTGCAAATCGTGTTTTAGTCGCCCTCGCCTATCTAGTATCACTACTTTAGGCGGCGGCACTTGCTCAGGCGCGACACCCAACTGGTTTGAGCGTACGTTTAATTGCGGATTATCAACGATGACCGTTTCGCTACCCGTGATAATAGCGCCACTTTGGGCGCGTAGTTTCTGTACATCTTCACGCGCAGCCGTGCCCGTAATCCATTTCGACTCTCCAGACGCCATGGCCGTACGACCGTCAATACTGGTGGCAATCTTAAGCCTGACATAAGGCATTTGGCTGCGCATCGCCTTTAAAAAGCCTTTATTTAAGGCTTCTGCTTGCGCGGTTAGCACGCCAACGGTTACGGCTATGCCCGCTTCTTCTAACAGTTTCACACCGCGACCAGCCACTTGAGGATTAGGGTCAAGACCAGCGATGACGACACGTTTTACACCGGATTCAATAAGTGCACGCGCGCAAGGCGGTGTGCGCCCAGTATGACTACAAGGCTCTAAAGTCACATAAGCAGTTGCACCCATGGCTCGCGTACCGGCATCTTTTAGGGCGAAAACCTCAGCATGCGGCTGCCCCGCTTTAGGATGAAAACCTTGACCCACTACCTCGTCTACTTGCACAATCACACAGCCGACAGCCGGATTGGGACGCGTCGTATACAAACCACGCTTGGCCTGCTCAATGGCAAGCATCATAAAATAGCGGTCTTTGGCATCTTTAGAATGATTTGAGTTTGGCATAAAGGTGGACTTAATCAATGATTGATAATTATTATTAAAGATTTTATAGAGTAGAGCGAGTAAGAAATATAAACTTGCAAGCAGGCTAAACACTTAGCATGAGTCATGCTTATTTTTCATTAGGACGGATATTGGCAATCTCTTGATGAAAAGCGTCGATATCTTGAAAGTCACGATAGACACTGGCAAAGCGCACATAAGCGACATCATCGAGGGTTTTAAGCTCACTCATGATAATCTCACCCAACACTTTGCTGCTCACTTCGCGCTCGCCCATTTGCCGTACGCGTTTTTCAATACGGCTAATCATCGCTTCTTGTTCATCAATGGTAATCGGGCGTTTTTGTAAGGGTAATAAAATCGAGCGGCGCAATTTATCATTATCATAAGGTTCGATTTTGCCACTCGATTTGATAATACGCGGCATCACCACTTCTACCACCTCAAAGGTCGTAAAGCGTTCCTGACAGCTATTACATGAGCGGCGGCGACGCACCTGCGCGCCTTCAGCAGCCAGCCGTGAGTCGATAACCTTGGTATCTGACGCATTACAATAGGGGCAATGCATACTCTATTCCTTGTCTTAATATTAAGCGCTATAGGAGAAATTACGGCATAAACAATGGTATCTGAACAATAGATTTAATGATTGATATGAAACATATTTAAGGCTAAGCAATTTGAGGCTAAGCAACTTAAAGACATAAATAATGACATCATTTACCAATACAGAAGCTACCAAAAATCTTACCTAATAAATCATCAGCGCTAAATTCACCCGTAATCTCACCCAAACTATGCTGCGCTTGGCGTAAGCTTTCTGCGACTAACTCTCCGGCTTTAAAAACTGTCAGCTGCTCATGAGCTTCTGCTAAATATTCAGCCGTTCTTCTTAACGCATCTAAATGACGCGTACGGGCGATTAAGCTATTTTCTGGCGGATGAAAACCTACTTTAGCACATAAGGTTTCGACTAAGTCATCAATACCCGCGCCTGTTTCACATGAAACATTGACCTGTTCGTAGCCGCGACTCTTGATTTCTGCTTGCGAAATAGAAGTTATCTCATTACTGCTGCTATCGTTTAATAAATCGCTTTTATTGGCAATAATCAGTAAGCGCTTGGCTTCTGGCAACTCACCAAATAGCTGTTCAGCCAACTGTAATGGTGTGCTGTGGCTTTCAAGGTCACGAGTCACATCATAAACCATCAGCAGCATATCAGCCTGCGTGATAGCGGTACGGGCACGTTCAATACCGATACGCTCGACCGTATCTTCAGTCTCACGCAAACCTGCGGTATCGGTCAAATGCAGCGTCAAACCGTTCAGCACGACGGTTTCTTGTAGGGTATCGCGCGTTGTCCCAGCAACGTCGGTAACGATAGCACGCTCTTGCCCTGCTAAGCGATTCAGCAAGCTTGATTTACCGGCATTGGGTCTACCAGCAAGGACTACATGAATGCCATCGCGTAATAGCTGACCTTGCTTGGCAGTCGCTAATACCTGCTGTATTTTAGCTTGCGTCTGCTCAAGCTTATCTTGGATAACCCCATCAGATAAAAAATCAACGTCTTCTTCATCGGGAAAATCAATCGCTGCTTCAACGTGCAAGCGCAGATGAATCAACTGTTCAAGTAACTGATTAATTTTTTGTGAAAACTCACCGCTAAGCGAGCGAATCGCACTACTGGCAGCGGCGGCGCTGGTGGCATCAATAGCATCAGCGATAGCTTCTGCTTGCACCAAATCCAATTTATCGTTATCAAAAGCACGGTAAGAGAACTCCCCTGCGCCCGCTTGTTTTGCGCCCAATTCAAACACCCGCGCTAACAGCTGATTTTGCAAAATCATGCCGCCATGACCTTGTAACTCAATGACGTCTTCACCGGTAAACGAGTGCGGACCTTTGAAATAAAGCACCAAACCTTCATCAATGGTCGTACCATCAGCTTGATAAAAACGGCAAAAACTGGCCATACGCGGTGTAAAAGCCGACTTACCCGTAAGCTGACAAGCAATATCATAGGCACGTGCGCCCGACAGACGAATAACCCCGACCCCACCTCGCCCAAGCGGTGTGGCAATCGCCGCAATGGTTGGAAGGCCAGATAAATTAGACTTTTTAGGTGACTCATCTAAATTATCGGCGGCTAGTGCCATCTCTAAAGAATCCACAATCACTCTCAATAAGCAAAAACCCCATTATAGACGGCTTGATGCACACTGACAAAGCAAACTTGAATGAGCAATTTTCAAAACCGTGACGCATGCCTATTTTCCTCGGTTATCAATGGAGTAAAACGCCATTTTTTAGCACAAAAAAAACCACCGCCGGAGCGATGGTTTTTATCAATCAATAAGCTGCTTAGTCCAGAACTTTAACAGTACGACGTTTTTGCTCTTCTTCAACTTTGCGGTTGATTAAGTACTGCTGCGTCATACTGAATAAGTTATTCACAGTCCAGTATAGAACCAAACCTGCTGGGAAGAACAACATAAATGCGGTGAAGATAATCGGTAAAAACTTCATCACTTTCGCTTGCATTGGATCAGCTGGCTGCGGGTTTAGCTGCTGCTGTACAAACATCGACGCACCCATGAGCAATGGTAAAATGAACCACGGATCCATCGCTGATAAATCTCGAATCCATAAAATCCAAGGCGCATGACGCAGCTCAACACTTTCAACCAACACCCAATATAGCGCTAAGAAAATTGGCATTTGCATCAGAATTGGCAAACAACCCGCCATCGGATTGACCTTTTCTTCTTTATAAATTGCCATCATTTCTTGCGACATTTTCATGCGATCGTCGCCATGCTCTTCTTTCAATGCCGCTAGTCGTGGCGCGATAGCACGCATTTTTGCCATTGAATAGTAGCTCTTATTCGAGAACCACATTAGGGCAATTTTCACTAAGATAGTCAGTAAAATAATTGACCAACCCCAGTTGCCGATAACCTTATGAATACCATCCAAAACGGCAAATAATATCTTCGATATTGGCCATAACAAGCCATAATCGACGGTTTGATTCAAGCCTACCGCGACTTCTTTGAGCTCAGACTGTACTTTTGGACCAGCATATAAGGTTGCATTCAAAGTCACTTGCTTATTTGGCGCAACATTGACAGGTTGGCTGTTAAAGCCAATAAAATACTCATCACCCGTTTCGCGGCTAAAGAATTTACCCGTAAAGTTTTCCGGCGTCCAAGCAGATACGAAGTAATGCTGTACGATGCCAACCCAACCTTTATCGCTGGTCGTGGTCAATTCACCATCATTAAACTTGCCGAATTTTAGCTTATTATAAGGGTCATCAGGTGTGCCCCAAGCGCCGCCCAAATAAGTCGCCATGCTTAGCGCGCCTTTATCAGACATCCCAGGATCTTTACTATCATCACGTTTTAACTGTGCAAACATCTGCCCTTGCCAGGCATTGGCAGAAGCGTTTTGAATTTGATAGCTGATATCAATCGGATATTTGTCTTGGGTAAAGGTAAAGGTCTTAGTAACCGTTACGCCGTCTTTTTTATACGTAAGCGGTACTGACAGCGTTTGCTGACCTTTCTCCATCACATAGTTGTTAGCAGTGTGGCTGTATTTAGCGCGGCCTTCTGCGGTATCGATACCATTTTGACCAATCAGACCAGACTGTGCGACATAAACGCGATTGCTATTATTTTCTAACAACACAAAAGGCTTATCACTATCGAGCGTCGCATCATACTGCTTTAGTGCAGCATAAACGATATCGCCGCCTTCTGGATTGATTTTGATGTCATAGCGATCGGTAGTTACCGTGATAAGACCGGTATTAGCAGCAGGCGTTGCTGCTACCGCACCCGTATCTACTGGTAACGTTTGTACCGGAATGTCGCCTGCTGCGCCGCTGGTCGAAGGAATATCCGCTCCTACCGATGTTGCAGTTTTTGGCACCGTGTCTACAGCTGGCGCATCGGCATAATCATCTCGCCATGCCAAAATCAGCAGATAAGCGGTGATTAGCATCGCAATGATGATCATCACCCGAAATATCTTTTGCATAAACCTTTCCTAGATTAAAAAATTAGGGAATGAAAAATCAGGCATGTGTCATGACCACCACACAGTATTAACCCGTATTCCTAGCGGCAATATCAGCAGTCAATCACATAAAATGTTCATCATTTTACTAAAAAACCACTCTAAATGATACCAAGAGTGTGGATAACTTGTGGGTAACTAAATAGATATCCACAACAGCCCTGTCGCTAATAAGATTTAGGCCCGTTTCATCATATGATTTAGGCGCGAAACATAGCTTGTCGTATCTCTAAAAACATATAAACCTTGCCCTCTGACGTCAGCAAGTGCGA
Organism: Psychrobacter sp. ANT_H3; assembly: GCF_027919975.1. Lineage (NCBI taxonomy): Bacteria > Pseudomonadati > Pseudomonadota > Gammaproteobacteria > Moraxellales > Moraxellaceae > Psychrobacter > Psychrobacter sp. ANT_H3. Next base: position 74,159 of record NZ_JAQISM010000005.1, read on the forward strand.
TAGGGGCTGAATATTGATAATAATAAGTGGATAAAGGTAACGGCACAAAATCAATGCCATGTCCGCCCAAAGGATGACAGCGACCAATACGTTTTAATAACAGCCAACTACCTGACCAAACGCCATGCCATGCTAAAGCTTGTTTACCGTAATTTGAGCAAGTTGGATAATAACGACAGCGAGCAGGTAATATAGGACTAATTATCTTTTGATAAAATATAATAAAACAATAAAACAAATTATAGAAAATCTTATTTATTATTTTTAATAAATAATTCATTTTATTTTTTTTCTATTTTTTTAAATATATTATTAATCTCATTAATCAACTCTTTATTACTTAGACCTTTTATAGATTGTTTAACAATAAAAACAATATCTTTATTTTCTAAGTTACTAGCTTTTACGCGAAACTGTTCACGTACTTGACGTTTAATTAAATTTCGCGCAACAGCAGTAGGCACTTTACGTTTAGTAATGGCCATACCGACTCGAGGCTGCTCATGGGTATTGGTACGCACAAACGCCATTAGATGGCTCTGATGAAGCTTACGCTCAGGTGCATCAAACACCTCACGAAAGGCTGCAGGCGTGAGTAAGCGCTGCGCTTTGGTGAAGCGAGCATTAGGTGGCGCTGAAACAGTATTAGACATAGTACAACCTAGTATAAGAACTGATAACAATAGCAGAAATAGTAGCGTAGAAATAATCATAAAGTATAGAGACAAAAAAAGCGCCGATGTGGGCGCTTTTAATATATGGCTAAGTGTCAGTTGTGATGATTGACGATCGCAATCTATAAATAATAGAAACACAACAAGCACTATGAGCCATGCTTATCGCAATCTACTGATTATACAGTAAGGCGATGACGTCCTTTAGCGCGGCGACGAGCTAAGACCTGACGGCCTTTTTTAGTTGCCATACGAGCACGGAAACCGTGAGTACGTTTACGCTTGATCACGCTTGGTTGGAATGTACGTTTCATAACTCACCTATCAAAATAATGGACTAAATTCGTAATAACGGAGGATTATACCACCGCATAGTATCTTGGTCAATAAACTAATTAAGTCTGTGTTTATACAGATAAGTTTTATAACAGAGAAAATAGTCTTTTCAATGATTCATTGTTAAAAAACACTGATTTCTAATACCAATCTACCTACTGAAAACATCTATTTTGATAATTGAATTTTAAAAGTTATCCACAATTTTTGTCAGTCTCTATAATAATTAACTATTAATATATATAAGTATTGTTGTTATTGGGAGCTGTATTATCTGTGGCTAACTCAGTTTTTTCCTTTAATATCAAAATATTAGACTATGGGTAAGGTTGTGGATAACCTGTGGGTGAAATATGGATAACTCGTGTTGTTTACTTATCCACAAAACTATCCACAGTCTTATCCACAAAAAACAAGGTGTTATCCACAGGCCGTTTGTGTTAGATTAGCCCCCTAGCTGATGTATGGTTTTAAGTAATCTCACCATAGAGTCTCTTAGGTAAGAAACGATTCACTCTATAGGTAAAGATTCAGTGATTTTAACAATAAAAAAGTTGTTCTTTTGACCAATTATTTTGGACTATGGGGTTAGTACTTTTCATGATTGATACAGCAACTATTTGGGATAAATGCCTAAATGACTTACGTTATCACGTTAAAGACAACGTCTTTACGATGTGGTTAAGACCATTATCGGCGCATCAAGAAGCCAATAGCTTGATTATTCTTGCTCCTAATGATTACTTTGTGACCTACATTAAAAAGAATCATCTGCAAGATATCCAACAGCTGGTCGCTAAACATAGCCAAGGTAGTATCGAAGAGGTGATTGTTCGTGTTGATAATGCGGGTCGTGACATGGATGACAGCCATCAATCACAGTCAGGCTCATTGTTTGAAGACGATAAGCCCTCCCCTCCCCCGGCAGATCACAGTTTTCAAACCACGCATAATAATATTGCTAGAGCAGATATTGATGCCAATATGCGTCATGCAGAACTGATCGAGTCTGCCGATGCCAAATCATTAAGCTATCTAAATCCTGACTTCACCTTTGAAACCTTTGTCACTGGTAAGTCCAATAACCTGGCTTACAAGGCCTGTTATGAACTTGGAAAACGCCAATCAAAAAATCGGCACAATCCTTTATTCATATACGGACCTTCTGGTTTGGGAAAAACGCATTTAATGCATTCTGTAGCGCATCGCTATTTAAAAAATAATCTAAGTTTTTATTATTTCACTTCTGAAAAATTTATTAATCAATTAGTTTATTCATTAAGAAATAATAAAATAGAAGATTTTAAAAAGAAAATAAAAAAAGTAGATTTATTAATTGTAGATGATATTCACGTATTAGCAGGAAAGACAAAAAGTAGTAATGAGTTTTTGACATTATTTGCAGATTTTACCAGTGGTGATAAACAGCTGATTTTGGCATCAGATCGCCATCCATCACAGATGACGGAGTTTGATGAACGTTTTAGGTCGCGTTTTTCGTGGGGTTTGACGGTTGCGGTTGATCCTCCTGAGATTGATACACGTGTACAAATCTTACAGAGAAAAGCGGCATCGTACGGAATGAGTCTCCCTAAAGAATGTGCCTTATTTATTGCTCAAAATGTGGTTTCTAACGTCAGGCGTTTAGAAGGTGCGCTCAATCAGGTATTTGCCAATGCCAATCTTACGGGCGCGCCCATTACGCTTGAGATGGTGCAATACGCGCTAAAAGATATCGTTGCGATGCGCGTGCAAGCCGTAAATATGGACAATATTCGTAAAGTGGTTGCTGAATATTACGATATTACAATCAAAGATATGATGGGACGCAAACGTACGCGCAGTATCGCAAGACCGCGTCAAATAGCGATGGCATTGTCACGCGAGCTAACGAGTGAGAGCTTTCCTGAGATTGGACAGTCATTTGGTGGACGCGACCATACGACCGTGATGCATGCTTGTGATAAAGTAAATGAGCTACGCGCTGCCGATCCGGCGTTTGATAAGGATTACAAAACCTTGGCTTTGATGCTGCAAGCGGGTTAGAGGCTTGTGCTATCGCAATGTTGTCATAAGCAGATATGGTTTATAATACTTTGAGTATCAGTAGACACAAGCTGTATGGATTATCGTTAGTAGACAGGGTATTATTAAGCCATTATTTTAAAATTATATAATTTAAAACCATAAAAAATCCTTTTAATAAGAGCAACTAATAAACAAGAGTAACTAAGCATGCAATTATCGATTAATCGAGAGTCGTTACTAAAAGCTATTAACTTGATCGCCAAGGCTGCTGATAAGCGCCATAATATGGTTATCTTGGGTAATATTAAGCTACAGTTGTCTGAATCAGCGCTGATTTTGACCGCATCTGATTTAGAAGTAGAGCTGACATCGACGTTGAAATTGCCTGCCGGTGCTTGTATTGAATCCGGTACAACGACGTTACCTGCGACTAAGCTTAAAGATATTTGCAAATCACTGCCGTCGCAAGCGCAAGTCAATCTTACCACGCAAGAAAACGAGCGTTGCTTGTTGACCAGTGGCAAAAGTCGTTTCACGTTAGGGACATTACCTAGCGAAGACTATCCAAGTCTTGGTAATCCTGAAAATATCACACCTTTAATCATTAGCCGTAGCCGTTTGACGGATTTGATTCATAAAACTCAGTTTGCAATGGCGATTCAAGATGTTCGTTACTATCTAACGGGTATGTTGTTTGATGTTTCACAGCAGCAGCTGACTACGGTTGCCACCGACGGCCATAGATTGGCGTTAGCGCGTAGCGTTATTGACGTTAGTGCTGATTTAAATATGCAGGCGATTTTACCGCGTAAAGCTGTGATTGAGCTTGAGCGCTTGGCTTCTGAGCTTGGTAAGATGCTGGGTGATAAAGACAACGCAGTCACACTAAGCTTCGGTCGTGAGTTCTTGCAAGTAAGCTTGCCGTTTGGTGATGTCGATAGTACAGGGCAGGTGAGTGATAACTTAATGGTGACCTTTACCGCGCGTCTTATCGATGGCAAATTCCCGGATTATCGCCGCGTTATGCCAAGTAATACCGATAAATTGGCGTTGTTTAACCAAGAAAAAATGACCGATGTGCTGCGCCGTGTAGCGATTTTGAGTAATGAAAAGTCTCGCGGCGTAGTATTTAACTTTGCTAGCGATGGTATGGTAGAAGTACGCGCCAATAACGCTGAACAAGATGAAGCAGTCGAGATGATACAAGCGAAGTATCAAGGCGAGCCGATGGAGCTGTCTTTTAATGCCGCTTATCTGCAAGATGTCTTAGGTGTGATTCAAGGTGATTTGCAAATGCATATGAGCCAATCAAATGCCTCGGTACTGGTTAATCAGCTCAACGATGAGTTCCACCAGTATGTCATTATGCCAATGCGTATATAGTTTGATATTATTATAAGTGTTAATCAATAAACTTTTGCCTACTAATTAATAGGTGGTAATATAGGCGGCTGTCACTGTTATGATTGAACGTCTACAAATCTCACACCTGCGTAATCTAACCCAAGTGAGTCTGCAGTCTGCTGCTTGCAACGTCATTATTGGCGCAAATGGTAGTGGCAAAACCTCCTTACTTGAAGCGATATTTTTGCTATCAAGAGGTAAAAGTTTTCGTCATCATCAGCCTAAACGCTATATCCAACACCATCAAAATGCAGTAACAGTGCATGCTAGGCTCAATGATAGCAGTACCTTAGCTATCCAAAAGCAAGCCGATGCGACAACGGTTCTACGTCTGAATCAAACCACGGTTTATAACCAAAGCATTTTAACTGAACAGCTACCCACGCTACTGATAGATCCATCGACGATGGATATGTTAGAGCAGGGTAGTGCCAGTCGCCGGCAGCTCTTAGATTGGCTAGTGTTTCACATGAAACAAGGGTTTCATCCCCAATGGGTGGCTTACCAACGCCTGCTAAAACAGCGCAATAGTTTACTAAAAAAGAGTCGCCATTTAACCCAAGTACAGCTTGCTGAGCTAAAATCATGGGATAAAGGACTCAGTAACCATGCTGCGCTTATTCATCATTATCGTGAGCGTATCTTTACAGAATGGCAGCCTTACTTTGCTGAGAGTATCGCGCAATTATTGCCTGCCTACGCTGAGCAATTAAGTCTGAGCTATAATGCCGGCTATGACACCAGTGTGGCGCTTGAGGTGCAGCTTAACGAGCGCTTAGAACAAGATTTACAACTGGGTTATACGCGTATCGGTAACCACCGCGCTGATATTCATGTGCATTGGCGCTCTATCGATATATCAGAAACGACCAGTGACGATAAAAAGGACGCTAATTCGAGTCCCACCGCAAACACAGACCTCAATACCAAACTACCAATTTTAAAAGAACAAGCGGCTAATGTATTGTCTCGCGGTGAGAAAAAGCTGTTAATCACCGCCTTACGTTTATCACAATTGCCGTTATTGCTTAATGACGAAAAGCCCCCTCTTGCTATAGAAAAGGACGGTAATAGTGATACCGTACCCAACGTGCCCAACAGCCATATTAAATCAAGAGCCACGCCAGTGGTGCTGCTAGACGATATCACGGCAGAGCTAGATGATAGGGCGATAGATATTTTATTGTCGACGTTAGCGCAGCTGCCATGTCAGGTGTTTATGACCAGCTTAACCGAAGATATTCTACCGTTGGTGCATGAGTATTGGTCAGAACCTAAGATGTTTCATGTGAAACAAGGAAGTTTGACAATTTTATAAACAACAATTGATAAAAAGTCGTTTTCAATGACCAATATCAGCTGAATTTGCGCTTAACTCTTAGCGCATGTTACTTATATTTCCCCTCAATTATCATTATATTGCTTATATTTTTAGCAAAGTAATGACCATCCCAAAATACTTGCTCAATATCGATAAAACTGTCAGTAAACAGTGACTTAGCGACGAAAAAATGCTAAAATAGAGCTTTATTTTTGTCCTATTCTCAGCAAGTTATCTTACAAATTTTTATCAGTATTTTTTAAAGGTTGCTAAACACTTATAAGAATATAAGTGTTTGATAATTATACGCTTAATTTTACTCCGCTTTAATGATGGGTAAAAAAAGTAGAAGCGAATATGAAAAACAGTGATTGAAAAACAGGCTATGTTTAGAGCTGCTTTTTTAACCCTGTTTTATAAGCCTTTAAACGACATCTGATAACGTTTTAGCGAATACTATAACTAAATATTTTAACCCTAAACGTTAACTCTAAGATAACGTCATTCAGTATCGCCGTCGTGGTGAGCTGATGACAAATAGCTGATGATGGCTAGATTAAGGAATGCACATGAGTGATTCATTACCTACCGACCACGAGCAAATGATGCCAGACAACGCTCTAGATACTATTGCCCCCGCTGCCGCCCCTGAAGGATTACCCTCTGATTATAGCTCCAAAGATATTCGTGTATTGCGCGGGTTAGAAGCGGTGCGCGTACGTCCTGGTATGTATATCGGTGATACCGACGATGGTACCGGCTTGCACCACATGGTCTTTGAGGTGGTGGATAACTCGATTGATGAGGCGTTGGCCGGTCATTGTGACCAAATTGACATCATTATTCATGAAGATGAATCTGTTAGTGTCATGGATAACGGCCGCGGTGTCCCTGTGGATATCCATCCAGAAGAAGGGGTGTCGGCAGCACAGGTTATTATGACCGTACTGCACGCGGGTGGTAAATTCGATGACAACAGCTATAAAGTATCGGGTGGTCTACACGGCGTCGGTGTTTCTGTTGTTAACGCCTTATCTAAAACGCTTGAGATGAATATCTGGCGTGAAGGTTATCATTATCATCAAACTTATACCGATGGTGTACCAGACGGCGATATCCAGCAGATGGAAGCGACGGATAAAACCGGTACGCAAATTCGTTTTTACCCAAGTAAGGATGTCTTTACCGGTACTATCTTTGAGTACGATATTTTAGCCAAACGCTTACGTGAGCTGTCTTTCTTAAACTCAGGTGTGCGCATCGTCTTAACGGATGAGCGTATCGATAAGCGTCATGAGTTCGAACATAAAGGCGGTTTGTCAGAATTTGTCAGCTACATCAATGCTGGTAAAGATGGCATTAATGATGTCTTTCATTTTGTCAGTGAGCAAGATGATGGCATCAGTGTCGAAGTGGCGCTACAGTGGACGGATACTTATAACGAAAAAGTATTGTGCTTTACCAATAACATCCCGCAGCGCGATGGCGGCACGCATTTATCTGGTTTCCGCTCAGCATTGACGCGTGGCCTAAATAGCTATATGGACCGTGAAAACTTATTTAAAAAAGAAAAAGTCGTTGCCACTGGTGATGATGCGCGTGAAGGGTTGACGGCGATTGTTTCTGTGAAAGTGCCTGACCCTAAGTTTTCAAGTCAGACCAAAGACAAGCTGGTTTCAAGTGAAGTAAAATCTGCTGTTGAATCAGCGATGCACGATAAGTTTAACGATTATTTATTAGAAAATCCAAGTACTGGTAAAGCTATTGCCAGTAAAATTATCGATGCCGCCCGTGCCCGTGATGCGGCGCGTAAAGCTCGTGAAATGACCCGTCGTAAGACCACGTTAGATATCGCAGGTCTACCGGGTAAATTGGCAGATTGCCAAGAAAAAGATCCCGCATTGTCAGAGCTTTATATTGTGGAAGGTGACTCTGCAGGTGGTTCAGCAAAGCAAGGTCGTAGCCGTAAGACCCAAGCAATTTTGCCACTAAAAGGTAAGATTCTTAACGTTGAGCGCGCTCGTTTTGACAAAATGCTGTCTTCTGCGGAAGTTGGTAACTTGATTACGGCGCTTGGTTGCGGCATTGGTCCGGATGAATATAATCCTGATAAAGTACGCTATCATAAAATTATTATCATGACCGATGCGGACGTTGATGGCTCGCACATTCGTACGTTGCTGTTAACCTTCTTCTTCCGTCAAACGCCTGAGCTGATTGAGCGTGGTTATATTTATATTGCTCAGCCACCACTTTACAAGGTGAAAAAAGGTCGTCAAGAGCTGTATCTAAAAGACGATGAAGCCTTAAAAGCGTATTTATTATCATCAACGATTGATAATACCAGGCTGCATATCAGTGCCGATGCGCCTGCCATTACTGGTCATGCGCTAGAGACGTTGTTAAACGACTATAACCAAACCCAGCTTATCAAAGCGCGTTTGCAGATTCGTTATCCTGCGGTGTTATTGGATGCGCTGACCCATACGCCAAAGCTTAGCACTGATATGACCTATGATAAGTCGGCGATGGAAGTGTGGAAGGCGTCTTTACAGACGCAGCTTGAGCACTTCGGCAGTGATTTAAATCCTGAGATTGAACTGGTCAATATCCATGCGCCGCAACCAAAAAACATGGATGCCGCTGCTGCTGATTTATTGGGTATGAAACCTGTCATTGAGCCTGAAGCGGGCGCTACGTTAGATAGTGACGGTGAAGCACAGCCTGCTAAAGCCCAATGGTTGCCACGTATCACCGTTTATGTGCATCAATTGGCGCATCATTATTTGCTAGATGCCAGCTTTATCAATTCAGGCGAGTATACCAAGCTGCTGCGCTTATCAGCTGAGTGGAATACGTTACTTGCAGAAGATGCCTTTATCCGCCGTGAAGCCACCGCAGGTACCACTAAAGACATCCCAGTACGTGACTTTGATTATCTCTGGCAACAGATGATGCTTGATGCGCGTCGTGGTCTGGCGATTCAGCGCTATAAAGGGCTGGGTGAGATGAACGCTGATCAGCTGTGGGATACCACGATGGATCCTGAAAACCGTCGTATGTTACGCGTTACGATTGAAGATGCGATTGCTGCTGACCATATGTTTACCTGTCTGATGGGCGATCATGTCGAGCCACGCCGTATCTTTATTGAAGAGAATGCGTTGACAGTATCTAATTTAGATATCTAAATAGGCTATAAAAAGTTGCTTAATGACTATTAATTGATTAATAAAAACCACCGCCTTGGCAATCAAGGCGGTGGTTTTTTAATGTTAGAGTTGTTTCACGTGAAACTTATGACAATAAGCAGAAATAAGCGAAGAATAAAATGATTGAAGTTGTATTACTTGCCATTGCTCTTGCAATGGATGCGTTTGCTGTTGCGATTGGGCTAGGGGCGAAATCACAAAAACAGCATCGTCATTATGTGCTGCGTTTGGCGATTTATGCGGGTTTGTATTTTGGTATTGCGCAGGGCGTGATGCCACTGATTGGTTATTTATTGGGCGCAGCTTTATTAGGCTGGTTGGCTGCGGCTGCACCTTGGATTGGTGGATTTATTCTTATCGGTCTTGGTAGCAAAATGCTTTATGAAGTGTTTTTAGGAGATGGAGAAGAGGCGGTAGATAAAGCGCTGCATATAAATAGTGAGGCGGTGTCTGTAAATGACAGCCTAAAGAAAAATATCAATCATCGCACCATGTTTACCCTTGCGATTGCCACCAGTATTGATGCCATGGCAGCTGGCTTTACGCTGAATTTGTTGGCGCTTAATGCGTGGTTAGCCTGTTTAATTATCGCTATTATCACTGCTATTTTTAGCGTCTTAGGTGTGTATTTGGGTAAGAAATCAGGTACCTACCTTGAAGATAAGGCGGAAGCGCTAGGTGGATTAGTACTTATACTTATTGGCTTAAAGGTGATGTTCTTTAGCTAGTTTATTAATCTTTACCTTTTACTCTATAAAAAAACACCGCTTTGGTAATCAAAACGGTGTTTTTTTGTTTCACGTGAAACTTTAAATAAATGTTTTTTAGACAGTCATTTTTTATTAATTACGCGTCGTCAGTATTAAAGCGCCACGCTAGAACACGGGTATTCTTTTGTCCTTGGCTCATCTCGATGATGCGCATTTGGGCAACATCAAGCTGTTTTAATAAGAGTTGTAACGGTTTCACGTTTTCTGACTTTGACACTAAGCTGGTAAACCAGCCAACGTGCTCGGCAAAATCTTGGCTTTCTTTCATCATTTTGGTCAAAAAGGCAATCTCGCCGCCCTCACTCCACAGCTCTTTATGCTGACCGCCAAAGTTTAGATTTTGCGCAGCATTTCCAGCCTTGGTTGAATGGCGGCTGATTTGCTCGTTTGCATTCTTACCGCGATGTCGTTGCAAATTATGCTGCTTGCGAGTATTGGCTTGCATCGCTTCTTCTAATGACGCATGAAACGGAGGGTTGCAAATAACCACATCAAAGTAATCTTGACGACCGATAATGTTTTTAAAGATAAACTTAGGCTCAGGTTGCAGCTTTACTTTAACGGCGCTTTTTAGCTTGGGGTTAGACTCGCAAATAAGCGCGGCGGTATTGACCGAAATAGGGTCTATATCACTCGCGGTAAAGCGCCAGCCATAGCTTTGGCTACCGATAATTGGATAAATGGCACTGGCACCGGTACCAATATCAAGGGCGTGAATTTCTTTACCAGTCGGCGGTGTATTGTCGTCATTAACGTGCGTGGTTTGCGCAAGTAAATCAGCAATATAATGGATGTAATCTGCGCGACCCGGTATCGGCGGGCAGAGATAGCCTTCTGGAATATCCCAAAATTTAACACCATAATAATGAGCGAGTAACGCCTGATTCAGGACGCGTACCGCTTCACTATCAGAGAAGTTAATGGTTGGCTCGCCATTCGGGTTGGTGATGGTGTGCTTAGCCAATTCGGGCAGGGCACGGGTCAATAGCGCAAAGTCATAGCGACCTTGATGCGGATTGCGCGGATGTAGCTTGCCGAGTTTTTTGGCGGTCTCAGGTGAGCGATTGCGATGATTATTAGCATTTGCTCTACGGGCGTTTGATGTATTGGTGATGGGCTTACTGGTCATAGTTTCGGACTGCAATGTTTGAATATAATCATCCAGTTTAGCAGATTTCGCGTCCCTCTATCTGTTTATCCATTGCGACCGAATTACCTATAGCGAATAAAAAATAGCAATCTGCCTGTGCGCTTATATCTGTCCTTGCGTTATAGCATAGGGGTGTCTATATTGAAACTAAGCCAAATGAACATAAAGCGGCTATTTTATAAGCGCAGCAGATGACAATAATACCTTTAAAAGGATAAAAATATGACAACGGAAAGTAATAATCACAGCAGCGATAACCGCATCACCTATGAAAGCGACGGCTATATCTGCCTGATTGGGCTCAATCGTATCGATAAACGCAACGCCTTTGATAGTCATATGATTAAGCAGTTGTCTGCAGCACTGACGTGTTATGAAAGCGACGATAACTTACGCTGTGCGCTCATATTTGCCCATGGCGAGCACTTTACCGCAGGGCTTGATTTGATGGAGCTACAAGATAAATGGGATAAAGGTGCGTTTGATTTTAACGATGACGAGATTGACCCATGGGGAATCGGTGGTAAATTACGCAGCAAACCTGTCGTCGTCGCGGTACAAGGAACGTGCTTTACCGCGGGGATTGAATTAATGCTGAATAGTGATGTGGTCATCGCAAGTGATAACTGCAACTTTGCACAAATGGAGGTACAGCGCGGTATCATGCCGTTTGGCGGTGCAACGGTACGTTTCATCGCAGCAGCAGGTTGGCAAAAAGCTATGCCATATTTGCTGACTGGTAAAGCTTTTGACGCGCAAACTGCTGATAGGTTAAATCTGGTCAGTGAAGTAGTGGCGAATGGCGAAGAATACGAACGAGCAATGACTATTGCAAAAGATATTTGTAAAGCTGCACCGCTTGGCGTACAAGGGTTACTGTCCTCAGCACAAGATGTCAGTCGTAGTGGAACTGCCGCTGCATTGGCTAATATTCATAGCTATTTGCCGCATTTATTTCATTCAGAAGATGCGAAAGAGGGTGCGATGGCGATGGTAGAGAGACGGGAAGCTGAGTTTCAGGGTAAGTGAAATATAAGGTCTAATTTATGTGGAAGCAAAAAATAATTGCAATATGGACTAAGTGTTTTTTAAAAATTTCAAAAAGTTGGCAACCAGACTTTGAAGAGCTTTCATCTTATATCTCTCCAGATATTCTATATTTCTTCACTGTAGATAAAAACTCCTCATATTGTATATCATGGAATACGACGTATTCAGAACTGTTAGCACTTAATTTAGGACATCTAGAAATAGATATAAATGGTGTACAGTTTTATCATTTTGATATACCTATTATAGTGGGTCATATCAAATTTAATCATGCAAAGATTTTATGGAACTCTACGTCATTAGCGTCACCAATCCAGCATTATATAGTCGATATTAGAGAGGGTATAAGACATACAGACACTTATTCAAGGCTATTAGGAATACTCTCTAAATATGAGACGTACGCGCAAAAAATTACCGATAATACGATTATGGATGAAGGCTCTTTCAATTTGTCCGTAAAAGATATTTTTTATGCTCTTAATTATTCGATACCTGACAAATGTACTCGCCTAGATATTTATAATAAGAGAGATTATGCTTATCCTATTTTAATAGATAGTAATTATCAGCATCAAGGCACTGTTAGTAAAATTCATTATATGAGCTATGGGCTTAAAATAGAGCAATATCATCACTATTATGATTACTGCATAAAACCTGTACCAAGCTTTGTTACGGCTTTACTCAAGTATGATGAAGATAATATCATTTGGATTGATAGTATAAATGAGGTAATAGGCTTTAAGGGTGATAATTTTTGTTTGATATTACCTAATAAAATTGAAAGTATTCAGATTGATAACTTACATCCAGCAAAAGGTTGGGGTGGTTGTTGGATGCAGATTAAAATAGAGGGATTTAAAAGTAGTATTCGTATTTATCAAGTAATAGATGTTAATCAATTAAATAAATATGCGGACATTTTTTCTGAATTTTTTGCAGTTGATGTTGTTATCAATGATAGAGGCTATGATTGTTAGAGTAATAACGCCTATTTAATCTCATACGCTAAAGAATCTATAGGTTAAACAGTAATAGCGGATACCAAGATTGGCTATTTACTTAGATATAATCAAATGTCTAGACTACATTTATAGTATTTCACAGAATCAATCCCATAGCGCATCTATGCAAACGTCATAAAATAATTGGAGATGACTACATTTACTCTAAAATAATTTTTTTCCTAATTTAGGAGACTGATAGTGCAATACAACTTCGATGAGATAATAGATAGACGTGATACGGGGTCAGTCAAATGGCATTATAGCGATGATACCATCCCGCTGTGGGTGGCGGACATGGACTTTAAGTCCGCCCAGCCTATCTTAAACGCGATTGAGCAAGTTGCGCAGCATGGCATATTGGGCTATACCAAACCGACTGAGGTATTGTACGAGGCGATTATTGGCTGGCATGGCAGTCGTTATAATTTACAGCTAGATAGAGAAAACATCTTGTTCTCGCCTGGTGTTGTGCCGAGTTTGGCACTGATGATGAATGTCTTTACCGAGGTAGGGGATGCGGTACTGGTTAATGACCCCATTTATACACCTTTTATGACTAAGGTTGAGCAAAATGGTCGCGTGCTTGTGATGTCAGCGTTAAAAGAATTCGACGGTAAATATCAGTTAGATTTAGCTGATATCGAAGCTAAGATAATCGAGCATAAGGTTAAGTTATATTTATTATGCAATCCGCACAATCCGGGCGGGCGCGTGTGGACGAGGCAGGAGCTTGAAGCGTTACTGGCACTTTGCAAAAAGCATGACGTGGCGATTGTTAGTGATGAGATTCATCAAGATTTAACCTTAAGTGGTTATACTTTTACACCTCTTTTAACCCTAGCAAAAGGTTACGAGCATAAAGTCGTCAGCCTGACCTCAATGACCAAAACCTTTAACGTAGCAGGTATTAAAGGCTCGATGATATTTGCTAAAGACGATGCATTAATCAAAAAAATCAGTCAGCAACAGCAGTTAAATGACGAGTATGAGCTGAATTTATTTGCTTATGAGGTCATTCGTAGCGCTTATGAAGAGGGCGATGAATGGCTTGAGCAGGCACTAACTTATATCGAAGCCAATATAGAGTTAACCATTACCTTTTTAGAGGAGCATTTGCCCGATATTAAGATTATGCGCCCAGAAGCCTCGTATTTAATTTGGCTGGATTGTTCGGCTTATGCACAAGATAATCAGAAGCTCTATGATAAGTTAAGAGAGGCGAAGGTTGAGCTCAATGCGGGGGTTAAATATGGCGCGGAGGGACATCTTAAAATGCGCCTAAATGTGGCGTGTCCTGAGGCACTGCTGCGCGAGGGATTAAATCGAGTTTCTGCGGCGTTTAGTGGTTAATAAGGCTTTATAAAGCGAGACGAGATTTAATGTTCTCAAGGCTCTATTTGACCTAAATTCTCTAAGTCTACAAACTCCTTTTTGCCATGGATAGTATACATTCTGCGTTTGATGTCTGGATAATTACAGATATCAAACGCTGTTCTGTTGCCTCCCATTAAATAGGTAGCGTCCGTATCACTATTATTACGCATAGAATGCGCTGCACCGTGTGCGGGGAAACCGACAAAATCTCCTGCATGTAGTTGATAAACTTCATCGCCATAATGTAGTGAAAGCTCGCCAGATAGCATATAAATGAACTCGTCTGAATTTTCATGATAGTGGTGTTGCGTGGTTTCATCACCCGACTCAACACGTACGAGATGCAGCCCGAATTTGGTAAGACCGACAATATCACTTAATGAAACCGTATGGCGAATGGCATTGTCGTTAAACTGATGGACGTGTTTGGTTGCAGGAGTGTTTTCAATATTGGATTTGGTTAGGACGTAATGCTGAGTGTTTTTGAGTGCAGACTTTGGTGTAGTCATAGCTTAGTCTCCGTTATTATTATCTTAAGCTTGAGTCTATAGAAGTAATAAAATTAACTTAGAGGCTTTATTCACTTTGCAGGATAACCGGTAATATCTTGAATGCTTTGATATAAAGGTTTTAGGCGCTCATACATTTTTAGATAAACCTCATTATAGAGGCGCTTGTAGAGCTGGACATTGGCCTCAATAGGGATGAATTCATCGCCTAAATGGATCATTGCCTCACTTGCAACCGCATGATCGCGATAGACGCCGATTCCGACTGCGCAGTTGATGGCAGCGCCCAAGCCTGAAGCCTCATAAGTGTGGGGGCGATAAGCGGGCATACCAAAGATATCGGCAGTAAGCTGCATCGCTGAGTCACTTTGAGAGCCGCCGCCTGAGACACGTAAGTGCTTGATAGTTTTTCCTGTGCGCTTTTCAATGGTATCAAAGCCCAGTTTTAGCTCATAAGCCAGTCCTTCCAAGATAGCGCGATAAACATGCGCCCGCGTGTGCACATCGCCAAAACCAATGAGCGCGCCTTTACCTTCAAGTCCCGGATGACGGACGCCGGGTGACCAATACGGCTGCATCATCAGCCCCATACAACCGGCCGGAATATCTTTGACTGCCTGATCGAGGAGTTTTTCGGTATCGATGCCTTGCGTCTTTGCTAGCTGCTCTTCATAGTGAGCAAACTGCTCTTTAAACCAGCTAACCATCCAAAATCCGCGATAAATCATATACTCATGATTGTAGTAGTGCGGCGCGGCAGCAGTGTAGGCGGGCATATGCTTAAGGATTTCGACGTAATTGCTCGAGGTGGTATTGATAGTCGCAGTAGTGCCAAAACTTAAACAAGCGGTATCTGCTGCCAGACCGGCAGAGCCCAACGCTTCGCAAGCTTTATCACTAGCGGCAGCAATCATCGGCGTACCTTCTAAAATCCCCGTGGCTTTAGCCGCTTTTGCGCTGATATGACCAAGTGACTGACCTGGCGGTACAATCTTAGGCATTTGCTCAGGTCGGCAGCTGAATAAGCGCCATTTAAAATCTTTAGGTTTTAGCCATGTTTGCGCCTTATAGTCATAAGGCAGATAGCCTAGGGCATGACCATTGGAATCGGCTAATTCGCCTGTGAGCTGATAGGTCAGGTAAGCAGATAGATTGACGTAATGAGCGGTTTTTGCCCACAGCTCTGGTTCATGGTATGCAAGCCAATTACAGCGGGCTTTTTGCTGTGCCTCTTGTACCAGTTCGCCCATACCGATAATTTTAGTTAATGGGCTTAGCAAACCAATATCGTTGGTTTCGCCGCGGCGCAAATCCATCCATACAATAGCAGGGCGAAGTGGCTGCTTGTTTTTATCGAGGCAAATCATAGTATAGCGCTGGGTGGCGAGACTGACGCCTGCGATTTGCTCAGGGCTTATAGCGCTGGTGCGCCACAGTTGCTGACAAGCCTCGCTTAGCTTTTGCCAATAATAATCGGCATGTTGCTCGGCAAAATTGGGCTGAGTAGAAAAATAGGGTTCAATAGGGACACGAGCTTTGGCTATCTCAGTGCCAAACTGATCAAAGATAAGCGCTCTGACACTTTGCGTACCATTATCAATGGCTAAGAAATAAATAGGTGCATCAAAGGTAGTGGTCATAGTCGTCCTTAACTATGTAATCATAAAAATTAAGCTGCAGGCAAATGATAGTAGCGCTGCCACAAGTCCTGATAGCGAACAACTTCTTGTTGCCATTTTTGCTCATCCCAGCCGAGCTCTTGCTGACATATTTGCTTTAGTCTTGTGCTGATAAGCGGCGTCATTGCGCCATGCGGCAGGATTAAACCCAAGCGTGTACGTCGCAGTAGTAAATCATCTAAATGAATGACCTGCTCATGGCGCGCGGCAAAACGAATCTCTGCCCAAATGGTGTTGCTGTCGGTGATATAAGCTAAATCTTCGTCATGCGCTAGTTCAAGTAAGGTATCGAGCTGTAAGCCGTAAAACCCTTGTAAACGTTGCTGCAAGGGTGGCGTTAGGGTTGAAAACTTGGGATTGGTTGGCGTGGTATCGCTAAAGACGTGATCGCCATCTATGGTTTGGTTTTGAATGACAGATTTATCGAGCGCGAGCACTTCTTGACACTTTTCAAGGACATCTAAAGCAATAAGGCGAAAGGTTGTTAATTTGCCGCCGCTGACGGTGACGAGATTATTATCGAGCCACACGCTATGGTCGCGCTTTTCTTTGCTAGGGCTCACGCGCTTGCCATCGCCGCCGTCAGATATCAGCGGACGCACGCCTGCCCACGTACTAATGACATCCTCTCGGTTTAGATGAGCATCGTTAAACAGCGTGTTGGTTGCAGTTAATAGATAATCGACTTCTTCGTTAGTAATACCAACTTCACTATCGTCCAAGGGTGGATGATCCAAATCGGTGGTGCCAAGGACGGTACGGTTTTCCCATGGGAAGACAAAGACCGCTCTTTTATCGACAGGATGTAAAAAGGTATAGGCTTGCTTAATTGGCAAACGCTCTTTGCTTACGACCAAGTGACTACCGCGTGACGGACGGATTTGCTTATGAAAGCTTTGTTCAGTTTGCTTGCTGGCCTGCATCCTCAAGGTATCCGCCCAAGCGCCAGTCGCACTGACTACCACTTTGGCGTAAACATCGTAATTTTGAGCATTACCATGAGCATTGTCTTCAGAAGAAGTATCTTTGAGTGTTGCGCCTACCACCAATCCTTGCTCATTGGTAATCAACGATTCTGCTTTTAGGTAATTAATTGCCTGCGCGCCGTCGTTAATTGCCTCATCAAGTACGCGCATCACCAGCCGCGAGTCATCGGTCACCGCATCACTAAATTGACTGGCTCCCAAAAACTTATCTTTCTTGATATGCGGATTTAGGCTTAAAAAAGCCTCTCTTTTAAAGTAGGTAAAATAACGCTTACCAGCAAGCCTATCGTAAACTCGTAGCAAGGTATTAAATATCCATGGCGGTGGAAACTTGCCTTTATAATGCGGCATGACATAGTGCATCTCATTCACAAGGCCGCTTGCTTCACTGAGCATACGTTCACGCTCGCGTACGCTAAGTAATGTGGTTTTGTAATCACCCGAGGCAATATAGCGCAATCCGCCATGTACCATTTTACTAGAGCGGCTGGACGTGCCCCAAGCAAAGTCTTTTTGCTCAATTAATAATACTGCTAAACCGCGCCGTGCCGCTTCGCGCGCAATGCCAGCACCTGTGATACCGCCACCGATAATCAGCATATCCCACGTTTCTACTTGAGACGAGCGATGAGATAAAGGCGCTAGTGCTTGCTGACGTTGCTGATGTTGCTGATGTTGCTTAGTAGGGTTCATAAACGGTCTATCTCACATGACATTTAAAAGAATCAATGACATAAAATGCGTAAGTCATTTAATGGTACTAAGGCTACCTTTTAATCTTCGATTAAAACGCCCGGATTCATACGCTGTTCAGGGTCTAGGCTTTTGAGCATATCATGAGTCACTTGAATGCCAAGCTTCCCTTTTTCAGCCGCTAGATAAGGTGCATGATCACGGCCAACGCCATGCTGATGCGATATCGTCGCTGTACCATTGGCCAAACTTAAACTGGCCGCCTGTTTGATTTTTTGCCAGCGTTTTAAGGTTGTAGCGTGGTCTTTAGCTGCTCTAAAGAAATAGGTAGTATAAAGGCTGGCACCTTGCTTATAGACGTGCGAGATATGGGTAAAGGCCATGACCTCCTCGCCTTCATCTGTTAAAGAAGTTCTCACCGCTTCTTGCATCTGCTGCATCTGCTCGTCGATGTTGTTCCAGTTGGTTGCCGTCTCAAAGGTATCGACCATGATGCCTTTGTCCCATAAGGTGCCACGCAAGTAAGGGAATTTAAAGCGTCCATGCGCCCACACGCTACCCATAATATCGGTGATTTTACCAGTGACACTACCGTGCTGCTTCAACAGCTTATTAAACTGCGTTAGCGCCAATTTATTCTGCGCCTTATCACCTGATACGCCGTAAGTGAGCATAACCTTATCTGAGCTCAGCCCGCGAGCTTTTAGATAGGTGTTAATGGCTAAAAATTGGCTTGGTGACGTGCCTAAATGTAGATGCGCATCGGTCTCGACCGCATTACTTAAACGTAGCATGGACAAGCGAACATTTTTTTGCACGGCTTGTCTAAGGACTTCTTTACCAGCTTCCCAATTGGGCAGGAAAGCCACTTTAAACAGTTCTTCCTCAGGCTGCGGCTGTACGCGCATTTTGACTTCGGTAAAAATACCAGCACGACCTTCGGTGCCCATCATCATCTCGCGCAAATCAGGCCCTGCTGATGACGCCGGAATATCAGCGATATTAAGTACACCCTGCGGAGTGACCAGCGTACCGCCCGCAAACATCTGCTCGATACGCCCGTAGCCCAATGACTGCTGACCACTAGAGCGCGCGGCAATCCAACCGCCAAGCGTTGATAGCTCCCAAGACTGCGGATAATGCCCTAAGCGGTAACCCTGTGCGTCCAACTGTGCTTCAACCGCTGGCCCTTGTGTACCCGCGCCAAAGGTAGCAATTTGGCTCTCGGTATCTAAGTCGAGAAGCTGATCCATCTTGCTCATGGCAATGGTGAGTACCGGGCGTGAGCCCTTTTGCGGATTGATATGTCCAACGACTGAGGTGCCGCCACCAAACGGAATGACAATTAGGTCGTGCTCACTGGCTAGTGTTAATAAATTCTCGACGTCAGCGGTCGATTCGGGAAAAGCAACACCGTCAGGGAACACTTCAAAAGCGCCGCTGTGCATGGCTATCCAATCTGGGAAGCTTTGACCGCGCGCGTGTCTGAGTCTCACTTCTTTATCGATAGATACCGTATCCAGACTAGTTATAGCAGCAGGTAAGCGCGATTTTGGCACAGTTTTGAGTACCTGTTGTAAGCTAACAGAGGAGAGTTTTTTGGTTTTGCCGATATGTGATTTGATCAGTTTTGCGCCATGCGGCGAGACTTTTTTATTGATACTGACATTGCCCCAACCGTTCCAGCGCGTCTGCTCAATAGGGGTGCTGGCGGGTGTATTATTTTTTTGAATAGGGTCTAAATTATTATTATCGTTGTTTTTGGTAGCAGAAAGGCTAGTGGTTTTACGAATAAGAGATTTGATTTTGCTCATAGGGACATACCTGTCGATTCGTTATTACGGTTTTTATACTAAAGGATTCGGTTAAGGGAGGTTTAGCTTGTCTGCTCAGCATAGGTGAATGATTAGCTCAGTGTTATCGTAAAAACCATACAATATTAAGCGCTTATGCCAAGCAGGTAATTCTAAAGCGAACCTATTTATCGTTTGAGCATAGCACAATATAAACAAATATTTCATATAGACTCGTCATTTGTATAATAAAAATTCATGGTTTTTATTTAGTAGCGGCAATATTAGGGTTCGCTCTGGCGTATTATTCTTATCAAGGCGTACTATCTCGCAAAAAACGTGAATAATTAACCATCTAATAGCCATTAATGGGCACAAACTTGTTAAAATAGGGCACTAATTTTTTCTTGATGGACATCGATTTATGACCACTGCCGCTGCCACTTCTGCATTACCTACTATGCCTACTATCAAAGAAGACCGCATCCTCATTCTCGATTTTGGCTCGCAGTACAGCCAGTTAATCGCTCGCCGTGTGCGCGATTCTGGCGTTTTCTGTGAGATGTTCCCTTATGATATCGATACTCAGCGTATCCATGATTTTGGTGCCAAAGGTGTCATCCTATCGGGCGGCCCTGAGAGCGTTCATGCTGAGAATAGCCCACGTATCAACGATGCGGTATTTGAGCTTGGTGTACCAGTACTGGGCATTTGCTACGGTATGCAGGCGATGGCGGATCGTTTCGGTGGGCAGGTTCATGCCAGTGATATCCATGAGTTTGGCGCAGCGACGATTGAAGTTAATGGTCAGTCGCAGCTCACTGATGGTATTGAAGATAGCGTGACGGAAAACAACACCGCTAAGCTAGATGTGTGGATGAGTCATGGCGACAAGGTCATTGAAGCGCCACAAGGTTTCGATATTATCGCCAGTACACCAAGCTGTCCGATTGCGATTATGGCCGATGATGCCAAACAGTACTATGGTCTACAGTTCCATCCTGAAGTGACGCACACCTTACAAGGTCAAGCGTTATTGGGTCGTTTCGTACATCAAATTTGCGACTGTGCGGGTGATTGGACGCCAGACAATATCGTCGATATGCGTGTGGCACAGTTAAAAGAGCAAATCGGTGACAAGCAAGTATTGCTTGGTCTATCAGGCGGCGTCGATAGCTCAGTGGTTGCCGCGCTATTGCATAAAGCGATTGGTGATCAGCTAACGTGTGTGTTCGTTGATAATGGTCTGCTGCGTCTGCATGAAGGCGATCAAGTGATGCAAATCTTTGCTGAAAACATGGGCGTAAAAGTCATCCGTGTCGATGCCGAAGATTTATTCTTAAACGCCTTAGCAGGCGAGTCTGATCCAGAAGCCAAGCGTAAAATCATCGGTAAAACCTTTATCGATGTGTTTGCCAATAGCGCCCGTGAAATCAGCGAGCAAAGCGATGGTAAAGTCATTGAGTTCTTGGCACAAGGTACGATTTATCCTGATGTCATCGAATCAGCGAAGTCGCATCAAGGCAAGGCACACGTGATTAAGAGCCATCATAACGTCGGCGGTCTGCCAGATGATTTGGCGTTTGAGTTGGTCGAGCCATTACGCGATTTGTTCAAAGATGAAGTGCGTAAACTCGGTATCACCTTGGGTCTACCAGCAAAAATGATTTATCGTCATCCGTTCCCAGGTCCAGGTTTGGGCGTGCGTATCTTGGGTGAAGTGAAAAAGGAATATGCTGATATCTTACGTCAAGCCGATGCAATCTTTATGGCAGAGTTAGAAAAATCAGGCTGGTATGACAAGACTGCGCAAGCGTTTGCGGTATTCCAACCAATCAAATCAGTCGGCGTGGTTGGCGATGGTCGCCGCTATGCGTGGGTGATTGCGCTACGTGCGGTTGAGACGGTAGACTTTATGACCGCGCGCTTTGCGCATCTGCCGTATGATTTGATTGAGACGGTATCGAATCGCATTATGAATGAAATCGCTGAAGTTTCACGCGTGACTTATGATGTGTCGAGCAAGCCACCTGCTACTATTGAGTGGGAATAATTCTTCCTTAAGTAGCGCTGTTAGTCATAAAAAAAGCCCACGATAGCGTGGGCTTTTTTGTGTCTGATAGTGTTTGCCAACTAATGGCAGCGGGAAGCACCGTTTGAGTGTGGTATCCAAAGCGGTGTTATCGAGATATAAAGCCATGAGTAGTAGCTGATACCATGTTGCTTGATCCTATTTTTTGTGAAGTCACATGCTTTTACGAAAAGCCCTGATTTAGGAGCTCTTTTTCGCTCGCAGTTGGCAACAACATAAATTCTGATCCAATGTGCTTAGAAAGTACTTTATTAATCCTATTGATATCAGAGTTGAGTTCATCCAGAGTCATAGAGTTGATGTAATTTTCTACGTACTCAACAACTGTGTTGTTGTATTGAATGCTTACTCGCTGGTTGCGAGACAAGAATTCTTGAGCAGAAATACTTTCTTCTTGACAGGCAAATATGGCTCGCAAACGAAGGTAGTTGTGATGGGTTTCGCAGTTGTTATCGAGTTTAATTATAGCAAACGGATCCATGTTGACTGTTAGCAGGCTTCGATTGCTATCTACAAATCCTTCTAGCGAGTTAAACAGTGACGTTCTCTTACTGTCTTCCCCAATCCCCTTAACACTAAGTTTTACGCCGTTCTGGTAATCATTAGTGAAGTGCGCGTAGATAAGCTTCTCTCTTCTCGTCGTAATATTTAGGAGCTGTTGATAATTTGAATCGCTAAGTTGATGGAAAGTCACTTTCACTGTGTCTTGTAGAAATAACCAACTAAATAATCGCGCGCCTAACAACAGCACATCATCTACTTTAGCAGTTATTGTGCGCTGTTTTTCTTTTTGTTTACCGGCTTTCAAAAAACAATTCTGAATTTCAATCTGAGCACAATTACTTAAGTTGTGATACTTGACATTGCCCTGCCACGCACGCATGAGCTCGGTGCTTAATGGCTCTCTCGGTTTCAACTTTCTGGCCAATATCTGCTCATCAAAGACCGCTGAATGCAATTTCGCTCGAAGTTGCTCGTTACACCCGTCAACGTATTGATAGACGCTGTGATAGCCAGTAAAGATCATATCTAAGTTTTTGGCCATGCCGCGTTCTATTTCACTTCGGTGGAACAGTGTTTTTGAAAAAAATTCCTTCAACCAAGCACTGAGTACTATGACTTGATCCTCTTCTGATTTGGTATTGCGATTTTTAGGCTGATGATGACCTGTAAACAACTCTACCTCTGCAAATCGCGGGTCAGCTTTTTTGGTCAGCATTTCCAACCCACTAGGAGTTGCAAGGTGCAAATCATAAAGCAAGTAGGCAGTCTTAAATGCATCTTGATCAAACTCTTTATCCTCAAGCCACTCAGCAAGTGATTTACCCGTGATAGTTTTTATATGTTTAGAAATAGTCTCCTTGGCGTAAGAGAAATAATCCTCTCCCTTATCACTGTCTGTATAAAGGGCTTCACAAGCTCCCCTAAGTCCCTTCTTTGATAACGGGGTTTCTGGCTTCCCTTGGTACAGAAAATCAAATTCTGAGCAGTTGGTGAACTCTCCTGATGTTTTTTCTAGGGAACGCAGCTTGCTTTCAAATGGAAGTAGGTGGTTTTCTGGATAGCAAGTTGCAACGTATACGCCCTTATGACGCTCCACCAGTTTTTTTCGCTTAAGTGAGCGTAGCTGCTCTAAATTTTTAGCCTGTGCGGTATCGGTTAATTTCATTACCAAGATTATCCCCAAGTTTTCATACTGTTATTGTTTTAACATCTATAGTGAAGAAACGATAATGCAAAGAATTGAAGCTGAACGCGAGAGCAAACAATATCGGTGGAATCGCTCTTCCTTTTTCTGAAATCAACCGACTCTAGAAGAATGAGAGTCAAGGAGAGATATTATGAGTAATTTTTTTAAAAAATTCCCTAAACCAATTTCCACTATGCAGGATTACACAAATAATTTTCATTACAATCAGATGCCTGATGGAGATAAGAAAAAATATCTTCAACATCTATATGATAATGATTACTCAGTCCGAGACATATCTATGCATGTTGTAATTTCCGAATCTCAGGTTCGATCCAAAATTGATGCTAATAGAGGTCGAGGGCTGTCACCTACGCCTTGCCTATCAGAAGGATAAGTACAACGTACTTAATGACGATACTTACCCTAGATTGGTTAGTGTCGTCATTAAATTTTTCTTTTAAATCAGTGTGAGACGTTTAAAGTTTCTGCAAGCTCGCTCAAGCCGTAGATATTTTTTCTTCTGCACTTGGGGTTTACCATAAAATCCATTTATTTTAAAGGGAACAAAAAGCAGCACCCCGAAAGGAGCGCTGCTTTTCTATCAATCCTAATTTTTTAAAGCAAAACTCTAACCCCGCACATTCACCACATAACGACCAACCGTTTGACTCGCCATAAAGCGATCTAAGTATTCCGGCGTCTGCTCAAGCGTAATCTCTTCGCAGTAATTCTCTAAATTAGGCAATTTCATATCGGTAGCGACACGCTGCCAAATAGCCTTTTTATCAGCCAGTGGAATATAGACCGAATCGATACCGAGTAGGGACACTGCGCGGGTGATAAACGGCAATACCGTCATCGTAAACTCAGCACCGCCCGCTAAGCCACAACTGGTGACCGCGCCGCCCGCTTTGGTTTGTTTGAGTAAGTTTGCCAAATAGTCGCCGCCGATGGTATCAATAGCGTTTGCCCATAGCTCACGACCGACGGGTTTATCGCCGACCTCGTTAATGGTATCGCGATGACGGACTTCGCTTGCGCCAAGCTCTTTTAGATAGTCGCTTTGCTCAGGCTTACCGGAGAAGGCGATGACCTCATAGCCAAGCTGACTTAATATCGCGATACTGATACTACCGACGCCGCCCGTTGCACCCGTGACCGCAACTGGACCGTCTTTAGGTTTTGCGCCCATTTTCTCTAATTTTTGCACACTTAATGCGGCGGTCAAGCCGCCCGTACCATATATCATCGCTTCTTTTAGTGTGAGCGATGACGGACATTCGACCGCCCAATCGGCAGGGATAGATATCATCTGGCTGAGACCGCCATCGGTATCCATGCCCAAATCATAGCCAAAGACCACGACTTCTTGGCCTTCAGAAAACGTGCCAGACTTATCGCTTACCACCACGCCTGCGGCATCAATGCCAGGAGTGTGCGGATAATTTTTGGTGATTCTTTTATTTCCCGAGGCTGACATGGCATCTTTGAAGTTTAACGATGAGTAATGCACTTCGATTAATAAATCATTTTTAGGCAAATCACTGACGTTACGCGTTTGGATGCTTTTATCGAACTTACCGTCGCTGGTTTCTTCGACTATTAAGGCTTTAAAGGTTTTGTTATTCGACATTATCTCAATCCTTTTGTATTGCTCTTTTATTTGAGTGGATTTATAACGAACTATATTAAGGTTTTAACAATACTTTGCCTTTTTTGCCAGATTGCACCTTACCGGATACTGCTTCTTTGATATTGTCCAGCGTATAGATGCCGCCTGTTGGTAGCTTTAATTTACCACTGGCAGCGCGCTCGATAAGCTCTTTTATTAAACGGCTTTTATTATCCGAATTCATCTTTTGCATCAATGCACCGCCCCAAAACCCCTTGAGTGTCGCTTGCTTAAAGATGAGATGAGTCGGATTGAGCGCGAGTGGCTGACCAGACATCCCGCCTACCGCTGCCATAATACCGCCATGACCGAGTAAGCTTAGTAAGTCGCCGCCAGATTGACCGCCGACAGAGTCGACTGCGCCGCTGATTTTTGCATCACCGATAATTTGACGGACTTGATCTTTCCAGTCGTCATCATCGCTCACCACGTTGTTTTCGGTGATACCAATCTCGGTCAGCTCGTTTGCTGACTCTTTACTACGCACGACATTGATGGTATGGATGCCGCGCTCAGCAGCCAACATCGCAAGCGATTCGCCAACTGCGCCATTGGCGGCGTTTTGGATGACCCATTGCCCTTTTTCTAGCTCTAAAAACTCAATGAGCATCAAGGCGCTCATCGGCATGGCGATAAGCTGCGCGGCCATTTCATCGTCGATGGCGTCCGGTATAGGGATGACGCTGCTAGCAGGGGCGGTGAAGTACTCGGCCCACGTGCCTTCGACACCGGTGACCACCACACGCTGACCCGCTTCCATACCTTTGACGCCAGCGCCGATAGCCTCAATAGTACCCACGGCTTCGCTGCCAGCGAGTGAGGGCAGTTTTGGCTTGGTGCCATATTGGCCTTGAATAGTGATGAGGTCGTGGTTATGGATAGAAGATAGAATGGTTTTGATACGGACTTCGTTGTCCTTTGGCTCTGGCATCGGGCTATCAGTGATGGTGAGTACGTCTGACGGTTTGCCAAATTCGTTATAGGTTACGCTGCGCATCTTTATATCCTTTTTTATTGTTAGATAAATATCGTTGATTGTTCATTTTGAAACGATGATGATTAATCACTCATCAACCTTAACAAGCTGGCCTTCATGCCCGCAACCTGACTTTGGTAAATGAACGTTGCCCGCTGTTTAGAACGGTAAAATGTTATAAAAAAGTGCAAGCTGAAGAAGGTGCAGAGTTATAACCGCAAAATAAGCCATAAAAAATGGCAGCGTTCTTATTAGAAAGAACGCTGCCATTATCAATAAAACGAAGGCTGGCTAAATGATAAATGAATAATAATTTAAGGTTTTAGTAATACCTTACCTTTTTTGCCTGACTGCAATTTGCCATCGACAGCTTTGGTGATATCAGCTAAATCAAATACGGCTTCGACAGGCAAATGCAATTTGTCACTGGTTGCCCGTTCGATAAGCTCATCGATTAAGCGCTGTTTATTTTCGACACTCATCTCTTGGCTAATTTTACTGCCCCAAAAGCCTTTCACGATGGCTTGTTTAAAGATTAGATGCGTCGGATTAAGTACCATTGGCTGACCTGACATGATGCCAAAAGATGCCAAAGTGCCACCATGACCGAGCAACGATAATAAGTCACCGCTTGCTTCTCCGCCGACAGAGTCGACCGCTGCGCTAATGCTATCATCACCGATGATTTGACGGACTTGTTCTTTCCAATCGTCATCTTCGACATTGATGTTATTTTTGATACCAAGGGCGTCTAACTCTTTAATCGCATCGCTACTGCGTACCAGATTAATGGTATTAACGCCGCGCGCGGCAGCCAGCATCGCAAGTGATTTACCAACGGCACCATTGGCGGCATTATGGATAACCCATTGACCGCTTTCTACTTCTAAGAATTCCAGCAGCATTAAAGCACTGAGCGGCATAGCAATCAGCTGCGCGGCCATTTCATCTTTTAAACTATCAGGGACAGCAAAGACCATATCGGCGGATGCGACAAAGTACTCTGCCCACGTTGCTTGCACACTGGCAGCAGCCACGCGCTGTCCGACTTTTAAGTCTTTAACGTCGCTACCAACGGCATCGATGATACCTAACGCTTCGCTACCGCCGATAGCCGGCATCTCAGGCTTAAAGCCATATTTACCACGAATGGTAAGCAGATCATGGTTATGAATGGAGGCGAGAATGGTTTTGACGCGCACTTCATTAGCCTTGGGCTCTGGGATAGGGCGGTCGCCGAGGCTTAGTACTTCTGTGGGTTTGCCAAATTCGTTATAAGTTGCACTACGCATGATAAATCCTTTTTTAATTTTTAAGTTTTTTCAAATGTTTTTTAATAAGCTAGTGAATTTGCAGCCATCAACAGTAACAAACCCTGCTGACTTATCGCAATATCACTTTGGTAAAGCAGGGTTGTCATCGATTGACAGTTATAAAGTTTTCAGTGAGACAATCGGATGCGTTTACAGCAGAATTGATTTTGAGTTATTAGCAGTTTGCGCTGTATGGTTAGTTCAATATAAAAAAGGCACGTTAAAAACAGCCCTGTATTCTTTTTGACTTGAATCAACTATATTAGGCTACTTTAGATTAATCCCTTTTTGGACTAATCCCTTTTTGGACTAATCCCTTTTTGGACTAATCATTTTTTGGACTAATCACTGCAAAATCATCGTTGACTAAATTGGTCAGTAGCGGCTCGCCTTTATCATTAACCCGAAATAGCCCATATTCTGCCGCCTCAAAAGCCTCGCCATGACCTTCTTGGAAGAAAAAAGCATTGGTCGCAAGCTGCATTGCGCCATTACGGATACGATAGTGAATCGCCATCTCATTAGTCGCTAGATTTTTAGGCTGATTAGCCGCTAAGTGCACAAACTGTGCGACTTTATTGTTATCTAAGGCAACAATGACATAGCCATCTTCATTAGTAGGATAGCTACCGGGGTCTCTATTTAAGGCGGCAAATACGTCACGCTCTAGCGCATAGCTAAGCGTCATATAGTCGCCCTGCATAAAGCCGCGCGGGTCAACGGGTGCAAGCGCTAATAAGACCGTATCGCCAGTCGCAAGATGGTTTTCATACTTTGCGATATTCCTCGTCATCACCACCAATACGAGCGCCAATCCAAGAAGGGCAATAATAATCGTAACTGCCGGTTTTTGTAGCCAATGCGTTTTTGATGTGTCCTTAATCAAGCGCTTGGTCAAAATTTTATTATTCATGACAGCCGCTCCTGATTGTCGTTAGCACTCGGCTTTATATGCGCAAAATAGCCTTTGATAAGCACCCAGCGCAGCAGTAATAGCGCGATACCGATGACCAGCATGGAAGCGGATTTGACCAATAAAGAAGTATCGAGCTGATAGTAATACCAAAATATATAACCGACCAAGGCGATAACGCCCAGTCCTAAGAGCACGCGTTGGCTATTGGCAGTGGCGATAATGATAATCAAACTGGTGGCCAATAAGCCTGCGACATAAATAGACATTATCCCAAGTAGTACAATCGCAGCGCTAATGAGTAGTCCTGCTGCTGATAATAATTTGATGTGATAGCGCTTTAAAATGAGATAAGCGGCATAAAGGCTGGCAAGCGTTAGTAGCCCTTGTGCTAGGTAGTAGTTATAGCTAAAGGCTTCACCGTAACTATCAAGGCTATCAAAGCTATTGCCATATTCAGCAGCGATAAAATAGACGGAAACACTGAGCAAAACATAGGCGCTCGCATAGCCAATAGCATTGGTAATTTCTAGAGCGTTCATTCGCCATTTGGTCGGGATAAAAGCAGTTAGACTATAGCGTTGTAAATGAGTCACGCTAGTGATTAATGCCAATAATCCTAAGCTTACTTCGGATAAATGATAATAATTTAATAAGTAAAACAGGCAGCTTAAGGCTAAGGTGGCGCTCAATAAACGATAGATAAAATTGGGTATAGCAACAGTCATCAACAGTTGCACAAGGAGCAATAGCCCTATATTGAGTGGCTCTGCAATCTCACTCGCCAGTAAAGCATAGGCGATATAACCTTGACCTGCTAGCGTAATTGCAAAGGCTAAGCTATTCCAAAAAGGGCTATGGCGTATGCGCGCGTTATAAAATAGAAACCCGCCAATGACAGTTAGTAGTGCGCCAATAATAAATACCGCTAGCGTACTATCCAGCAAACCGGTGTTATCTAATAACAAGGTTAAAAACCCTATAAAAAACAGACTGGCTAAAATACCACTCATACCAAAAAGTAAGCTGATAAACCACGGGCTGCGCGCTTCAGATGCTGCACTATTTAAAAGCTTATAATTGACGTTTTGCACGTCGATGAGTCCCTGCTGTTGTAATAGCAAAAGGTCACGATTTTGCTCGTTATGGTTGATGTTATTATTCATCGCTGTTCCCCTTTATTATAGTATGAGGAGCAGTGTCAACGTTGTTGATACGGGTAATTTTACGTAGCCACATAACTGCCGACGAGCTCATGCCAATAAGTAGCAAGGCTAATATCAAAAACCCACCTGCGTCAAAACCATCCAACAGCCATTTACCGACCCAAAACATCACCACAGTAATGATAGAAAATGACAAATAAGTCAGCATCAGTAAATCAATACGGCGCTGATAAAATTGCCAAAACATAAAGCCGCACCAACCTAACCACACTATGATAGCGATGAGTGTTGCCCAGATATTGCCATTATCAAAGACCGTGACAATCGCCAGATACGTCATAAAAAACGTACTTAATAAACCGACGACATAAGTACTCCAGTGCAAGCTGGATTTGGTTGGTGAGCTGTTTGTTTTAGAGTTATTTAGAGGATGTTTGTCATTATCGGTTATATCAGCAGTGGACTTTTTAGGATTAATACGATTGAAGAACTTGCTAGCAGAGAAAGGTTTTTTATTATCATAGCTAATAAGCCAACTATAAAAGGCAATAAAATTAAATAGCGCAAGGATGGCTACTTGAGAGACGTTTTGCAGGCGATGGTTGATAAATTGCAGATTTGCGACATCCAAATAGAGTAGCAAACAGGCATTGACTAACCCTAACCACAGCAGCCAAAGCGCAGCGAAACGTGCAATCAAAACCCAAGGCGTAATCAATAGCGCCCAGCCAAAAAACAGCTGCCAGGTATCAGCGCCCGTTTGATAAACTTGCCCAAATAGCGCCAATAAGCTACCGGTGATAATGCTAGCAATGAGCAATAATAACTGCCGAATCAGCTGAAATCGTTGTCTAAGTTGCCTAAAAGACAGTGCTACGTAAAGCGCGATGGTAATCACCAGTGCCCCTTCAACCAACGCAAATTTACCCATCTTGCCGATATTTTGCCAGTTATAGGCGATAAAAAACACAAGGGATAGTACCAGCGCTACCGTCCCAATAATCAGCAGCGCTTTATCAAAAAACATCAGCCAAGTACGTTTGCTAGGATAGACTTCTAGGTGCGTTGCTGCCGCCTCGGTATTTTTAAGGGGAAGAAGACCTTGATGTAGTAACTGCTCGATAGTACGCCGTGCTTGGCTCATAGTCGCCTCTGAATAAAAACAGTTTGTCGCTTATCTTAGCTGTTTTTACGCTGGCATAATGTACTAAAGTTTATAACTTAGCATCTTTTATAACTTACTAACCTTTATAAAGGCGTTAATAAAATTCAATGCGGCTTAGCAGGTGCTCTTGGATTAAGTAGGCACAGATATAAGCGCTCGGCCAAGCAACCATAAAGGCATACTTCCATGAATGAAACAGCGTAGTAAAGAAACCTTCGACAAATCCTACGTTAATCAGTAGCAACGCCGTCGAGATAATTGTCGACATCATCAGCGCCATTAAAAAGGTGAAAATCAGCCGATAGTATTTGCGCCGCGTGCGTATTCTGACGGTTGGGAATTTTGCCATAACGTTCTGTTGTCCTGCATGATGAGAGCCACGCTTAAATAGTATTGTAAACGTGATGTGTTGCGATGAGAAAGGATGAAGTGTAGCATTGCTAGTGCTTGTCAGCGACTATGATATCGCGTGATGGGGGCGAGGTAAAATGGTTATTATAAATAATAAGATTCGTTATATCTTAACGACGACTCTGCTGTTTTTAAAAAGAATAATATTCGAAAAACAGCAAACTAAAGAGGTTTGGTTTTGCTACGATAAATAAGATTAAAAAATAAATGGGACAATGAAATGGCAGCTAAAAAACAGCGAACGTTAGGTATCATCGGCGGGATGAGTTGGGAGAGCACTGAAAGTTATTATCGACTGATTAATGAGGGCATCAAGGCTGAGCTGGGTAACCTGCATTCAGCGGATTTGCTGATTCATAGCGTCGACTTTGCGCCGATTGGCGAGCTGCAAGCACAAGGCGCGTGGGATGAGATGGGCGCGATATTAGCCAATAGTGGCAAACGTCTGCAAGCTGCTGGCGCGCAAGGCTTATTAATTGCCACTAACACCATGCATAAAGTCATCGATGACGTCCAAGCCGCGACCAATCTGCCGATTATTCATATTGCAGATGCCACAGCTAAAGCTATTCAAGCGCAAGGTTTGACTAAGATTGCGCTCTTGGGTACGCAGTTCACCATGACGCAAGACTTTTATAAGCAGCGCCTTATTGACGCTGGTTTGCAAGTTTTGATACCAGAAAATGATGCGCGGGCAGAGGTGCATCGGATTATCTATGATGAGCTGTGCCAAGGGCAATTTCTTGATAGCTCACGCCATTATTATAGCCAAGTCATTAAAGACTTAGCCAATAAAGGTGCAGAAGGCGTCATTTTAGGTTGTACCGAAATTGGACTGCTTATTCAGCAAGCAGACAGCCCAATAGCCGTATTTGATACCACCGCTATTCATGCGGCGGCGGCGGTGGATTTTTTACTCAGTCATTGATTTTAAAACACTTGAGCTTAAACCAATTGAATTTACTATCTATAAACCACGCGATGAGCGTTTATGCTTTCTTCTCATACGGTGTTTTTGCAGGCGTTTTTGTAGTCGACGATGCAACCTTGTGATACGGCGTATAGGTGCCAGTTTCCACACCGTGGTCGGTAAGATATCACGAAACGATGCACTGGTGCCGGTATGTGCGCGAAACTCCTCAGACCTTTGCGCGGCTTCCTCTGCGGCCAAGTGTTTGCCTTTGCGCCAGCCGCCATACAGATATAGTCCCGCTCCCATCACAGCGGTTGCTACCATACCTGCTGGAAATGACAGCCAAAGCGCATCGGTGCCGAGTAGGGAATAAAGCCCGAACGCAAAGCCAAGACGCACCGGATACATTGAAATCACCATAACGATCAGCGGCCAAATTACATAGCCGTTGGCACGCATGGTACCGAACAGCACTTGCGCTATGCCAAAAAAGACAAAGCCCCATGTCGCCATTAATTGGATATGTCGCCCAATCGGCACCGCTGCGCTGTCACTACCGAGGAAAAGCCCCAATATAGTTTCATCAAAAATGCTCAGCACTCCAATCATAGCGCCCGTCAATATCACGTTAAAAATAAGCCCCCAACGCGTGATACCTGCAACCCTATGCCATTGATTGGCACCGATGTTCTGTGCGACCATCGCACTGGCCGCGGCACTTAGCGCCATTGCAGGCATCTGCACGTAGGTCCAAAGCTGCTGGGTCGCGCTATAAGCCGCCGTCGTTTGCACACCTTCGCGGTTGATTAACGATAGCATCGTCAACGCTGCTGATGAGATGACGATCATCTGTAGACCCATTGGCAAACCCTTTGAAAACATTGACTTTAGGATATCTCTGTCTGCACGCAAAAAGCGCAGCTCTGGCAACTTAAGTGTCAGCACAGAGCCCCGCAGGTACATAGTAACGACCATGCCAATCAGCGCTAGCGTGTTGGCGACGGCGGTTGCGAATGCCGAGCCAAATATGCCCCATTCGGGAAACGGGCCTATACCCAAAATCAGTACCGGCGTCAAAATCAGGTCAATAATCACCGATATAATGATAAACCAAAGCGGCGTTGTAGAATCGCCCGTCCCGCGCAGTGCCATCATTATCAGCGTAAAGGTCAGGGTGACGGGCATGGCAATGAAAATCATCCGCAGATAGGTCAGGGCAAGGTCTAGCGCACTTGGCGGCGTACCAAGCAGATCAAGAAGCAGCGGGGCAAATATCCATCCTCCTGCCGACACCAATATACTTATCGGAATAATGCTACCCAGCGCCGTTCCCATGGTTTTCTTGACGATGGCATCGTCACGACTGCCCATGGCCTGCCCAATCAAAATAGTAGAGGCCATACCGAAACCAAAAACGAAGGAGATCAGGATAAACATCAAGATATTGCCGTTCGCCGTCGCGGCCAACGCCTCTTCACCTAAAAACCGGCCCACCCAGACGGCATTAATCGAGCCGTTTAACGACTGGAGGGCTGATGATCCAAGTGTTGGCAAGGCAAACAGCAGTATCGTTTTGGCAATTGACCCTTCGGTGAGGTCGCGCTGTTTACCAGTGGAGGTAGTTGTTTTACTCAAAGTTGATCCTTTTGCGTTATTTAGGGCTGACTGAACGAAAATGCTTATCATAAACCAGAAAGCTTGTGCCTTCTTTACTAGAGCTGTATGAGAGCTGTAAACCCTCGGCAAACTCTATGATTATTTAACTGTCATTTTTTATATGATTGTCATACAGTTTAGAGATGAGGATAATTGCTATGATTGCTTACACTTAAAATAAGTGGTTTTGGATTGATGTTTTTTAAGCCATTAGCCCTTTTTTATCTACCAATTATCACAAGGATGTTTCGATGCTATTAAAACGCCTAGCCCTTGCCGCGCTTTTTAGTTTTTCTATGGTCGGTTGTACCACCGCGCCCAATACCTTAGCGGTTAATACCACCCAAAAGATTATTCAATATGAGCGCTCAAAGTCTGATTTAGGAATCAAATCGCTAACGCTAGCCTCTGGCGATAAGATGGTCTATGCAGAAAACAGCAACGTTACTGGCGAGCCTTTATTACTGATTCATGGCTTCGGCGGTAATAAAGACAACTTTACCCGTATTGCGCGTCAGTTAGGAGGCTATCATCTGATCATTCCTGATTTGCTTGGTTTTGGTGAGTCGAGCAAACCGATGAGCGCCGATTATCGCTCGGAGGCCCAAGCAACGCGCTTGCATGAGCTGCTACAAGCTAAAGGCTTAGCATCAGATATTCATGTCGGTGGCAACTCGATGGGCGGCGCTATCAGTGTTGCTTACGCCGCGAAGTATCCTAGTGAGGTCAAAAGCTTATGGCTGGTCGATAGCGCAGGATTTTGGTCAGCAGGTGTTCACGAAGCACTGGCAGGCGCAACGTTAGAGAACAATCCGCTATTGATTAATAGTAATGAAGACTTCTATAAAATGTACGATTTTGTCATGTATAAGCCGCCATATCTGCCTAAGTCGGTCAAAGCGGTATTTGCCCAAGAACGTATCGCTAATAAAGAACTGCACGCCAAAATCCTCGAGCAAATCGTCACCGATAATGTCGAAGAGCGCGCCAAAATCATCGCACAATATAAGATTCCGACGCTAGTGGTATGGGGCGAAAAAGATCAGATCATCAAGCCCGAAACGGTCAATCTGATAAAAGAAATCATCCCGCAATCAGAAGTGATTATGATGCCAGAAGTCGGTCATGTACCGATGGTCGAAGCACTTGATAAGACTGCGGATGACTATAAAGCGTTTCGTGAAAAGCTTAATAAGTAATAATCTCGATTGAATAAGTTGGTTTAATTAAGGTAGGTTAGAAACTTAGCCTACCTTAATTAAATTATAAATCTTTTACCAGTCGCTCTAGTAATTCAATCGTGCTCTCTTGCCTGACCAAAGCTACCCCTTGTCCTGCCCATAAAGACTGGTGTTCTGCATCAAGGTTGTTTTTCGCATGAGCACGCAAGTCTTTGGTCATGGCATTTAATTGCGGGTAGGGCGGTAGCTCATGCTCGCTTTCAAACTGGCCAAAGTCACGCAGATAATCGTTTAATAGTCCGCGTGCTTGCTTACCTGAAAACAGCCGCGTTAAACGTGTCTCGCTACTGCGCTTATCTTGACTGGCATCGAGTAGCGCTTGTTTATAAATATCATTGATGCCACATTTATCTGTGGTTAAAAATGCCGTGCCTATTTGCGCCAGCTCAGCACCTGCTGTTTGAATTGCCTTGATAGCTTGCCCAGTCATAATTCCGCCAGCCGCGATTAACGGAATATCGGTACAAGCCCGCGTTTGACTAATCAGTGTCAATAATCCCATTGGATCGTTTGCGCTTTGTGGCAACCAGCCACCGCGATGGCCGCCAGCTTCCGAGCCTTGTACACATACCGCATCGACGCCAATCTCCGCCCATGCTTTTGCTTCTAATGGATGATTGGCAGTACCAATGACGCGCGTGCCTAAATCCTTTAAGCCCTGAACTTGCTCGGCGCTGATAATACCAAAGGTGAAGCTAGCGACAGGAACCGGATTGTCATACAGCACCTGTAG
This sequence comes from Psychrobacter sp. ANT_H3, assembly GCF_027919975.1. NCBI lineage: Bacteria > Pseudomonadati > Pseudomonadota > Gammaproteobacteria > Moraxellales > Moraxellaceae > Psychrobacter > Psychrobacter sp. ANT_H3. The sequence continues at coordinate 110,092 of NZ_JAQISM010000005.1, forward strand.
TTGTTCTACAAAGCTTAGCGCAGGACGTTTAGGTAACGCCATTTCGATATTTTGTTCTTGATAGTACTTAGTTAGCCAAGCAGGGATTGGACTGTCCAAGGTATTAGAGTCATGCTCGGATAACACCATCAGATTAATCATAAAAGGGCGGTTGGTGAGCGATTTGAGAGTATTAATATGTTCATTTAAAACATCTGGCGCCGTCGTGCCACTTCCCAATGACCCTAGTCCACCAAAGTTACTGACTGTTGCTGCCAGCTCAGGCGTGGTGGCACCTGCCATCGGCGCTTGCACGATAGGATAGGTTAAATCAAAGGTACTTAGTAAGGTCATGACCGGCGTCCTTGTTGTTTTATGAGAAAGTTGGCATGACTTACTTTAGCAAAGCTGAAGGGATTACGTGTGAGATAATGTGTATTTAGTTGCTGAATAGGAAGGGTGGCTTTGACTACAAAATTGTAGTTAAGAGATTTGACTACGGTTTTGTAGTTAAAAGAATTATGTATTTTACTATTCTTTTGAAGCTGATAAAGTGTTGGTACATATAGTTTAGGAACTAAAAATGTCTGATGCCAATGCATTACTTGAAGTATTTAATAAATTACATTTAAAAATCTTAGAACATGAAAAATTAGCTTCTTACTGTGGTGTAGAGTCTATGCTATTTAATGAGGTTGAACAGTATTTTATTAAGATAAAGAGTTTAATAACCGAACTTGGTTCATCGAAAATAAATTATAGAAATCAAGTTATTAATGATTATGTAGGGATTATAGAGTCTTTTGAACCAGTGCTTGGTCTAGATATAAATATTATTGAAGAGGGGCAAAAGCTATTTGTTAAAGAGCACTATCTTAGTCAACTTATTAACCTTGATAGGGCTTTAGAGATAGGAAGTTTCAACTTAGAACTATTTAATAAATTTAACTTTTTTAACAATAATATTGTAGCTATAGGAGCAAATGGTAGTGGCAAATCTACTTTATCAGCAAAATTAAGAGATTATTTACCAGATTCGGCAATGATAATTTCGGCTCAAAAATTACTTATTATTCCTGTTTTTAAGAATGTCACTAATCCTATTGACACTATAAAAGACTTACAAGAGTCACAATCTCATGAAAAATCTACTAGATTTAAGTCAGTATCAGATTCTAATTATTCTCCAGAAACTGATTTAATCAAACACGAGTTTAAAGTTCTATTAAGTAATTTATTATCGGAAAATAATACTCTAAATAACAAATATGTTCATTCGGTGAGGAATGGAGAAAAATGCAATGTTCCAGAGTCTAAGCTATTTAAAGCTATAGAAATATGGAATTCACTTATTGAGCATAGAATCTTAGAATGTTCTGATGGTATTAATATCACCTTGAAGACTAAAGGTGACGAAAGTATTTATCCTGCTTATCAGATGAGTGATGGTGAAAAAGTTGTTCTATATTACATAGCTCATGTATTACAAGCGCCTCAAGATGGTTTTATTATTGTTGATGAACCAGAAATGTATCTCCATAAAACACTTTTAAGTAAGTTATGGGATATTTTAGAAACAGAGCGAGAGGATTGTATATTTATCTATCTTACTCATGATTTAGAGTTTGCCACCAGCCGAAATACTGCTAAAAAAGTATGGATAAAGTCTTTCAATCATCCTGACAAATGGGAGATAGAAGATATACCGAGTAATGTGCTTCCTGAAGCTTTGCTTTTAAAACTTTTAGGCAGTCGCAAGCGTATCCTATTCTGTGAAGGTGAAAGCGGTAAAATTGACGAGAAGATTTACAATCTTTTATTACCGGACTTTACTATTACGCCAGTTAAAACATGCTTTGATGTTATTAATTATACGAAAGCGTTTAACGAGTTGCCTAATACGACAACGGAAGCATTTGGCTTGATTGATTCAGACCATCATGAAACTGATAGGCTATTAAGCCTAAAAGCTCAAAATGTGTTTTCCTTGAACGTGTCAGAAGTTGAAAACTTGCTATTTGATGAAGGTTTTTTGAAGGGTTTTAGTAAGCAGATGATGTGTGATGAAGATGTAGTTTCTACTATAAAAAGTGAGGTAATAGCTAAACTAGATAATATTAAAGAACTACAAGTCGCAAACTATATATCTGCCAAAATAAATTACTATTTTAAAAGCTCTCATGTCTCTAAAGGAAATACACGAGAAAATGTTAAAACTCATTATGCTAATTTTACAGACAATATAAATATCGATGAGTGGCATGATACTCGTGAATCTGAACTACAAGATATTATAAGTAGTAAGGATTACGACAGAGCATTACGCGTTATCAATGATAAAGGCTTAAAAGTAATAGCTAATAGAAACTTTAATATAGGTAACTTTCAAGATAGAGCTATTAATTACTTACAGTTTAATCAAGATAGTCATCAGCATTTACTGAAACACTTACCAAGTGAGTTGACAGCAGAATAAACCAACAAAGGTTATCAGTTTGATGTTGATAACCCTTATTAAGATGATTAAGAAAACTAACCCATTTTTATAAAGCTACAGTTTAATTCAACTGTAAAGAGCCTTTCGCATTCATCAGCAGCTCAACCACATCATCACCACTGATGACCGTAAAGCGTTTATCAATGGCAGATTCTTCTACGCCATTGTGTTTCATACACGCGCCGCAGACCAATACTTGACCACCTTTTTCAATAAAAGCTTCTAGCAACTCGCCCGCAGGTTCAAATGGCGCGCCAATATTGACGTTATCTAAAGCGTTGGGTAATGCCAAATGTACCGCGTCTACCATCAATATTACTGAGGCAGAGTGACCTTTTTTAAGCGCGACACCTGCCATGGTAAAGGCTAAGGTGATTTTACTTGGGTTTAAGTCACTATTATCAAAGAGCGTGCCGACATAATCCGTATTATTAACCATGTTATTTTCCTTATTAGACTGTTTTTTAATTAAAAAGTATTCAGTTGAGTAGGGAACTCACTACTATCCTAACATATACTATATGTATTTATATAATGTCTTGTTAGAAAATAGTAGCTATACAGTAGTTATAAGGTTACTTAGTTGTGACGAGCTGCTTGTGATTTATAAGTATCATTACAAAATTGGCTCTAACCTTGTGGTGGCCACGGGCGGTCGGCATCACTGACTATCCATTCTGCCACATAGCCGCTCGGCGGTAGCTGCCAATCCGCTTGATCTAACGCCGCTAAGATACGCGAGGTCTCAATGACTTTGCCGCCTTCAGTGACGCCGGTACGCAGTAGGGCCGATGAGCAAGGCTTGCCCTTTACCCACATCGACTGCTCGATATATATCCAGCGCTCATCGAAACCGACGATATGAGTTTTCATCGTTACTTTATCCAAGGCGCGAATGCGTTTGCGATATTGGATGGTGCTACCAGCAACGACCAAACCCCAACGCTGCTTGAGCAGTTGGCTACCAAGCCCGCTCCGTACCGCAAAGTCGGTACGCCCCAAATCATAAAGGGTCAGCACGCGTCCATTATTCATCTCTAAAAAATTATCAATGTCCGTCAAACGACAGCGAAAAGTAATCTCGCTGGTATCTTTAAACGTTAAGGTATTGCCTTTTTTTACTTGCAGCGCGGCATGGGCGATGGTGCTGGCATAACGGATAAATGGATACATAGCACAGTCTCAAAGGGTTAAAGTTTAAATAATAGAATTGCAGTTTGCCAGATTATCAATCGTTATTATAAGTCTTAGAGGCTACACCAATATGCTTAAAATAAGCACTGACGGTTTCGGGTATCCAATTGATATCGAATTTTGAGGTTTTTGCTTTTTTACCATTGCTGCCCGCTTGCTTGGTTTTAGCATTATCATTAGTTGATCGGGCATTAGTTGATTGGGCGTTTTTTGCCTGACTGTCTGAACGATAACGCAAATAACCGATATGACCACCGTGTTCGGTATCTAAAATAGTGACACTATCCGAGACATCATTTGGCGTGGCAGTAAAACCAATAAAGGGGTCATCTTTGGCGCTAATGAGTAGTAGCGGGCGCGTGACATTCCTTAGATATGGCAAGGCAGAGGATGAGTGATAATAGTCGTTTTTAGAGCGATAGCCATGACGCGGGGCGGTGAAAATATCGTCAAAATCACTGATGCGATTGGCCGCTTTGATAGAGTTAATTTCGTCTTGGCTTAAATCATTAGCCAGTGCTTTTTTGATGATGGGATTGAGCAAATACGGCGTATAAATCCGGTGGCTCAAAAAGCTATGCATGGTAATCGCAGCGGACGACATATCGACCGGCGCAGAAATCACGACTGCACCCTCGCATAGCGCGTTATCGCCATATTCACCCATATATTTTGCCAACGCATTGCCGCCAAGTGACACGCCTACCGCATAAATATGCGCGTAATTTTCGCGCAAGTTCTCTAACATATGATGCACCTCGCCCGTGTCGCCAGCGTTATAAAATACACGACCGTTAGCAGGAATGCCGCCACAACTGCGAAAGTGCGCCACGACAAAATGCCAGCCTTGCGCATGCATCTGATACGCCAAAGCGCGCGCATAATGACTGTCGCTGCTGCCTTCCATACCATGAAATAACACGATTAATGGTGTTTGCTCACGTTTGCCGTTTTCTGAATATTCTAAAACTTGAACAGGATGGCCATCATAAAAGTCATAAGCGATATCAGTTTCACACAATGAATCTTGCTTAATCACACGGCGGTAGCTTGGCGTCTTAGGCGCAAAAAACTTCGGCAAGATGCTTTGCAAATGCGGGTTGCTCAGCCAAAAGGGTGGTTTAAACGGCGCGGGCGAGAAAGGTTTGGTTGGTTTTGAGATTGGCATAGGACAGTCTTATATGAGTTGTTATAAAAAACAGTGACTTATCATACCGACTGCCAAGGTTAAAACCAATGATTTTCAGTGAACGCATGGTTACTCAAAACAATATTATTCAAAACAATGCCACTCAAAATAGTTCGTTAAAAACAGTTAATTCAAAATATGCATTTCTTATGGCTTATCCAAGACACGCCCATCCATGGCAAGACGTTCTTTTAAACTGTCAATATCTGCCTCAGCAAGTTTCACGGTTAATGTCACTTGCTTACTATAAGTCACATCATCGATACTGCCATTTAAACTTTCTACTACATAGCGGCACTGGGCTTCGGTGGCAAATTCTGCCAATATTTGTACTTGTATCATCGGCACATAAGGCAGCAAAACCATCTCATCGACGGCCGCTTGCGCTGAGCCGGCATAAGCACGGGTTAGGCCGCCGGCACCGAGTTTGATACCACCAAAATAACGCACCACGATGATAATGACGTTACCGATAGATTTATGCTGTAAGACATTTAATATCGGTCTTCCTGCGGTGCCATTGGGCTCGCCATCGTCGTCAAAGCCGGCACTGGTGGTATTATTAGGGTCACCGATGATATACGCCCAGCAGTGATGGCGGGCATCGGCATATTGCTGACGTAGTTGTTCCACGTGAAACATCGCCTGCTCACGCGAGGTCACAGGATAAGCATAAGTAATAAAGTCGGATTTTTTAATTTCCAAACGAGTAGTGACGGCATGTTTTAGCGTTTGATAGCTCATATTTCATCAGGCTTAGGTTGGATATGGTAAACTGGTCTGACTTTCACTGTGGTCCGTATTTGGCACAGTGTTCATTAATTTTTTATTATAGTACCATTTCTAACCAGTGAAGATAACGAGCAGGTCACGCTTGAATGCTAATGACGTTGGCTTCTGATTTAGGGTGGGTCACATAAAACGGATGGTAGTAAATAGTATGCGTCTAGATAAATTTCTGAGTAAAGCCACTGAGCTGTCGCGTAAAGAATCAAAAAAGATTCTGCACGCCGGTGAAGTGACGGTAAATGATACTGTGGTCAAAGACCCGGGGTTGCACGTCGATATCGTCAATGATGAAGTGATGTGGGCAGGCGAGCCATTGTCAGTTGCGGCTGGCAATCGTTATATCCTCCTGCATAAGCCTGAAGGCTTTGAATGTACCTTAAAGGTTAAAGAACATCCTATCGTCACTGAGCTGATTGCCGTACCAGAGCTTGGCAGCTTACGTATTGCGGGTCGCCTCGATGTCGATACCACGGGTGCGTTGTTAATCAGTGATGATGGCAAATGGTTGCACCGTGTCACCAGCCCTAAACATGAGCATGCCAAAATTTATGAGCTGACACTAGCTGAAGCGATGGACAGCGACGCTCAAGCCAATGCTGTTAAAGAAGTGTCTGAAGGTATCTTATTAGAAGGCGAGCACGAAGAAACCAAGCCTGCGATTCTTGAGTTCATCGATGAAACCCATGCGCGTTTAACCTTAGAGCAGGGTAAATATCACCAAGTAAAACGTATGATGGGTTACTTTGGCAACAGAGTCACCGAGCTGCATCGCGCCAGTATTGGTCATATCACTTTAGACGGTTTGGATAAAGGCGACAGTCGCTTCCTAACGCCAGAAGAAGTGGCTAAATTCTAAATTTAAGCTTTGTTAAATCATTAAAATGAATTATTAAAATATTTTTCTAAAAAGAGCAGCCACTGAAAAGTGTGCTGCTTTTTGCTGCTTGTCGTTTGCCATGGTTATTTCTGCTAGCTGTCTGTGTTGCCTATCTCTTAAAGCTCAGTAGCAGTTTTGCAAAATTGACAGCTTAAGGCTTTGCAAAATCATCCCATGTGCTACAGTCTGTTTATTATTTTTAATCTATGTTTTTACATAATATGGTTGTCTTTATTAATAAGGTGAATTTGAAAATCCTTATTATTAAATATAGCGGTTCTTCTTTTTAGATTACTACGCAACTATTATTAAAAACCAATAGGACTGTCTCTGTGAAATTACCTGTATTAAAATCTGCCAGCTTAATCAGCGCCATATTGCTGACGACCACCGCTTGTGCGCAGCCAAGCGCCACTGATGCTATCAAGAAAAATACCAGCCAAGCGCCTCAGACCGCCCAAGCGGCTGGCAGCATAACCAAAGCTGTCGATAGTCAATTACGCCAACTGCTGACTAAAGCTGGTATCAAAACGCAAATCAATTCTATCGTAGTATCTAAATTGCCCAATATGTATCAGGTGAATTTGGCAGGACAGCCGCCGCTACATATTACCGAAGATGGCAAATATGTCATTCAAGGCGAGCTGCAAAAGAACCCAAGCAAACGCGTAGTGACCAAAACGCCAGCGCGTAGCAGCAGTGCACAAGTTGGTAAACCGGTTAGTGCCAGCGTCAAATCTGCCATCCTCGCCAATATGGATGCGCTAAAAAACATGAGTGCCAAGACGCCGTTCTTTTATACCGCCGTACCGGGTGTCATTTGGGGCGCAACGCTGGAGGGCGTGCCTTTTTTATTATCAGATGATGCGCAGTATATTACTGATGGTGAGATATCCGTGATTGAAAACGGTCAGTTTATCGGGCTCGATCAAGAGTTTGAAAAGCGTAAAAATCAGTCGGTATTTGCGACCTTAGATGAAAGCCAGCTGATTAATTATCCAGCGACCGGCCCTGAAAAAGCGGTCATTTATGTGGCCAATGATGTCAATTGTCCTTACTGCCGCCGCTTGCATCAACAGCTGCCCATGCTCAATGCCAAAGGTGTGACGGTAAAAACCATCGGTTATCCGATATATGAGCAGTCGCCTAAGCAAATGCGCGCTATCTGGTGTCAGGGCAATGAAGACAGACGTCGCAGCGCTTTTGATAAGGCAATGTTAAAGGGAGAGATGACCGCTGCACCAGCAAGTTGTAACGTCGATTATGTGACTCCTAATCGTGAAAAAGCGGCAGGGCTTGCGGTAATGGCAACGCCTGCTATTTATCGTGAAGATGGTGTGCTGTATCAAGCAAGCTTTGAGAGCCCTGAGTTTTTAGAATTTTTGGGCGTAGAGTAAATTATTAAGAATTCTGATTATTAAAAATTCTATTGCATGATAAATAAATATTAAAAAACTGCCCTATGAGCTATGTTCATAGGGCAGTTTTTCTTATTGCAATTAATAATTGGTTCTAGCCAACCTATTGTGGCAACAGCTATTTCGGCAAGACGATATCAACGATTTGCCAATTTATCAAACCATCTCGCTGCATCTCTATAGTAAGCGGATAACCTTTAACCTGACCGCTGATAGTAAAGCAATTAATACCGCAATAGCTCAGTGTTGGCTTATCGCTATCCGTACCTTGCGCTGCTTGTTGTTCCAGTTCCGCCGCTTGCTTTTGCATGATTTGCTGCATCTGGTTTTTGACGACTGCATTAACGTCGCCGCGATTGATGATTAAGTTTTGAATCAGGTTTTTTAAATCGACTTGATTACTGGCGATTGCCCATGCGGCGGCAAGCTCCTTGGTCGCGGTATTGGCCTGACCTTGGGTATTAATCAGTTTTTCGATATTTTGCGGCGTAATAGCACCATCGACTGCTTGGGTGATAAAACCGTTGGCTGCATCCGTTAATGGCGCGCCGCCAAGTTCCGCAACCAATGGATATTTGGTCATGGTTAGCGCAAACTGGCTGGTCAGCTGATTTTGGATACTTGGACGTACCTGTTCATAATCAATCGCCGCCGCGATAGTCGCGCCATCTTTAGCATCATAGGCATTTTTCAGCTGATAGGCGCTATAGTAAGGCGAGCCGCCATAGACAGCGACTGCAATGACAATCAATAAAACAATCAGCTTTTTCATAAAAATTGCTACCTTAGCGCAAACGGAATGGCGGTAAATCTCAAAAATAGGATTTAAAACCCCATCAATATGGCGCTAAATATTAGCATGGCCGGCCTTTATAAAGGTATAAAAACCTTTGCTCAATTCTTAATAAAACCTTTTTTAGCAGGCTTAAAACCTCATAAGTGAGAATTTCAGCATCCAAGCGCTTGATAAATCGTGTTGGCATCTCCATAAATAGCGCAAACTTTTAATAAATTGATTTGGCTAAGCAGCATCCCGCCGTATTCGCTTGCAAGATTCATAAATCATCCTCTTTGCCGCCACGTATTTTGCTATGTTTCATGTGAAACCTTTTAGTGCGAGTGTAGGTAGAATGATAAGTAGGGTGATTGACTCGGGTTGATGAATCGACCGACCGGTGGACTGTGAAGACGATAGGAGAGCCCATGAGTAAGCGCGATTTTTATGAAGTATTAGGTGTCAGTAAGACTGCTGATAGCAAGGAAATTAAGCGAGCCTACCGCAAGCTGGCCATGAAATACCATCCAGACCGTAACTCTGAAGATCCTGATGCTGAAGATAAGTTCAAAGAAGCATCAATGGCTTATGAAGTACTGAGCAACGAAGAAAAACGCTCAGCTTATGACCGTATGGGTCATGCCGCGTTTGAAAACGGCATGGGCGGTGGTGGTTTCGGCGGCGGTGGTGGCAATTTCCAAGATATTTTTGGCGATATCTTTGGCAACTTTGGCGATATCTTTGGTCAGTCGCGTGGCGGCGGTGGACGTTCACGTCGCGGCTCAGACCTGCGTTATGTCATTGAGCTGACGCTAGAAGAAGCGGTACGTGGCTGCAAAAAAGAAATCAGCTTTACGGCTCCTGCGCCTTGCGATACCTGTGATGGTAAGGGCGCCAAAGATGCCTCTGATATCGTCACTTGTCAGACCTGTCATGGTCAAGGTCAAGTACGTATGCAGCAAGGCTTCTTTGCCGTACAGCAAGCGTGCCCACATTGTGGCGGCTCTGGTAAACAGATTAAAAATCCTTGCTCTGACTGTCATGGTAATGGCGTTAAGGACAAATCACGTACGCTTGAAGTGTCTATTCCAGCGGGCGTCGATGATGGTGACCGCGTCCGCCTAGCAGGTGAAGGCGAGGCAGGTGGCGCTGGTGTACAGAACGGCGATTTATACGTCGAAGTACGCGTGAAACCGCATGATGTCTTTACCCGTCAAGGCGCCGACCTTTATATGGACGTGCCAGTGAGCATCACCGATGCGGCACTCGGTAAAGAAGTTGAAATCCCAACCCTAGATGGCAAGGTCAAAATCAAGGTTGCCGAAGGGACGCAAAGTGGTAAATTGTTGCGTGTACGCGGTAAAGGGGTGACGCCAGTACGTACGACGATGAAAGGTGATTTGATTTGCCGCGTGGTCATTGAAACCCCAGTGAATTTGACGCGCGAGCAAAAAGACCTGTTGCGTCAATTCCAAGATACACTTGATGGCGACAGCAAGCATCAGCAGTCACCACATAAAAAATCATTCTTTAAAAAGATTGGCGATTTATTTGATTGATAGCTAAGCTCGACTGTTTACGTAATTTAAGGCCTATTGTTTCACGTGAAACAATAGGCCTTTTTGTTGATGCTATAAAAAACCATTTATACATTATATTTGCTAAACTTAACCTCATAAATTTAAAAACCAATCTATCAAAAATAAAATATCTAGGGTAGTTATATGAGTCAGCAAGAAAATAAACAAAGTATTAACGTCGGCGTTATTGGTGCTGGTGGTCGTATGGGACGTATGCTTATCGAGGCGGTACAGGAAAACCCGCAAACAACACTAAACGCGGCGATTGAACGTCAAGGTTCAAGTCTCGTTGGCGCCGATGCTGGCGAAGTTGCAGCAATTGGTCGTCTAGATGTGCAGATTGTCGATGATTTAAAAGCCGTTATTAATGACATTGATGTGCTGATTGATTTTAGCTTGCCTGATGCGACCGAACAAAATATGCAAATCTGCGCGGCGAATAAGGTTGCGATGGTGATTGGCACCACAGGCTTTAATGAGCAGCAAGAGCAGGTGCTGGCAGAAGCAAGTAAGCAAATCGCTATCGTCTATGCCGGTAATTATTCAACAGGCGTCAATCTGTCCTTAAAATTGCTCGGTATGGCAGCGAAAGCCTTTGGCAATGATGCTGATGTAGAAGTCATCGAAGCCCATCATAAGCATAAAATCGATGCGCCATCGGGTACCGCTTACATGATGGCAGAAGCGGTCGCAGAGGCGCGTGGGCAAAACCTAAAGGACGTTGCCGTTTATGGCCGTGAAGGGCAGACCGGCGAGCGTAAAGCCGGTAGCATTGGTATTCATGCGATACGTGGTGGTGAAATCATCGGTGATCATACCGTGATGTTTATCGCTGATGGTGAAGTCGTTGAAATTACCCACCGTGCGCGTGCACGTATGACCTTTGCCGCTGGTGCGGTACGTGCGGCAACTTGGGTTATTAAGCAGGAAGTTGGTCAATATAATATGCAAGATGTTTTAGGATTAAATGACTAGTTTCTAAATGAAGGTTTTAAACCAGAAAGATTTGAATTACTAAGTTTTTTTGCTTGTTGCCTAATGGCTGCTTGACATGGCTTTTAATAGCGTTTAACTATTGCTAGAGGTCAGTTATGAATAAGTTTAGTGAAAATCTAATAGCGTGTTTTGGTCGCACAGTGGCTATACTTAACACTATTAAAAATATCAAAACGGCCAAAACCATCAGTTATGCGCGCCCGATAGCATTTACCCTAAGTTTGACCGTAGTGCCAATAGTCGTGCAAGCAGCTGTTTATCAAACCTATGTCATTCATACCTATGGCGGTGAGGCGTTATTACCAGCCGTTCGTCAGCAGTTAAATGCCAGTCGCGACGGCGGCACGGTATCGACTTATCAAGATAAATTAGTATTGCATATCACTACTGCTAATTATCAAGCCGTAAAACAATTACTTAGCCAAATTGATGGTCAACCACAAGCGTTGACCGTTGCAGTACGTGTGGGTAATAGTAGTCAGTCCCAAGGTAATATCCAGCAAGGTCAGGTCATTATTAGCAATCGCGGTATTCAGGGCACAGGTGTAATTAACCAACGTAGCAGTCAGCAACAAGGCAATAATTTATATCAAGTACAAACGTTGTCTGGCAGTGCTGCAAGTATCAGTACAGGCACGCTGTATTCGCTGAATCAAACCTATATTGCTAATAGTTATTCAAATTATCCAGCCTATCCGATTTATCATGGCCCGTCGGGGCAAATTATTATTCAGCAGCAAGTATTATTACCAACGACCCAAGGGATTGCCGTTACGCCAAGGCTATTGCCAAATGGGCAAGTAGAAGTAACATTAGCCCAAGTAGAAGAGCAGCTCGTGCGCGCTAATCCTTCTTATAATCGCTATGGTTATAATAATAGCGTGCAAGGGCAAAGATTACATAGCACCATCATCGTGCCACGCGGGCAATGGGTTAATATTGGACAAATTTCACAAAACAATCAAGGCCAAAGCCAAAGCTCGGGTTATGGCAGTAACCGCGCGATAAATAGCAGCAATAGTGTGCCTATCTCGCTATTGGTACAGTAGCTGGTTCTTACTAATGCCACCTCGCTGGACATATTAAAATAGACATAAAAAAGCGCGGCACTGTTTATCACAGTACCGCGCTTTTTTATTGACATTGATTGTTTAAAAACTAATCAATATAAATCACTTCTAACGGCGGGAAACCATTGAACTCAACCGACGAATACGAGTTGGTATATGCACCCGTAGTCAACCAAAAGATCTTATCGCCAATCTCAAGCTCTTCTGGCAACTGATAGCCGGCTTCTTCATACATGATATCGGTTGAGTCGCAAGTTGGACCGGCTAATACAACCGTGCCTTCGCTGGTTGACGTTTCCATTTTAGGCGTATAAACAGGATATTTGATGGCTTCACCCAAAGTCTCGATTAAGCCTTGGAATAAGCCTACATCGGTATAGACCCAGCGTGTCAAATCCGTATCCGATTTACGTGAGATAAGTACCACATCACTGACCAATACACCCGAACCACCAACCAATGAGCGACCGGGTTCTAAAATAATATCAGGCATTTCATCTTCATTATAATCATCGGTCAGATAACGGGTAATCTCTTCCGCATAAACTTTTACCGGATTGACTTCGCTGATATAGTTCGCTGGAAAGCCGCCGCCCAAATTAATCATTTGCAGCTTAATGCCTTCTTCGTTCTTCATCCAGTCAAACATATATTTGACCTTGGCAAGCGCATCATCCCAAGCAGCAACGTCTTTTTGCTGGCTACCGACGTGGAACGAGATGCCATACGGCACCAAGCCTAAATCGCGCGCTTGAATCAATAGGTCAATTGCCATATTTGGATGGCAACCAAATTTGCGTGACAGCGGCCATTCAGCGGTTTCAGACCCTTGTACTAAGATGCGCACAAATATTCTTGAACCAGGCGCGTGCTTAGCGATATTTTTTAAATCCGCTTCTGAGTCGGTCGCATATAAATCAATACCTTTCTCAAAAGCATACTTCACATGCTGCGCTTTTTTAATGGTATTGCCATAAGAGATACGTGATGGCTCAACGCCGCAATCGAGCACACGGTCAAGCTCGTAGATTGACGCACAGTCAAAGTTTGAACCAAGCTCAGCAAGCAAGTTAATGACTTCAACCGCAGGGCTTGCCTTCATTGCATAATGAATTTTCGCCTTCGGGAAAAAACCGACCATTTCCGCATATTTGGTTTTAATACGGCTAAGGTCGACGACCAAAAACGGGGTTTCGCGACCTTCGGCAGCTTTGGTGAATTTCTGCCAGCCGGCAGGGTCAAAATATTGGTCAATTTTGATCATGGTCATGGTTGGAAACCTTTAATGAAGACACTAGATGTCAGAGGATAAAAACGTCAGAGAGTAAAAGCCAATATCAACGTCATAAGCTTATTATCGTAAGTCTTGTTATTAATGACGCTTAACGACCATCGTACTTTATTAACGATATTTCTTAATGATAATAAAATAACAGCAAACACGGCTTAAAAAATGAATAAATTAAGAGCTAATCGTTTGCGGCTGTTTATCCGCGATTTGTTCACCCTGTTTTTCACGTATTTTAAGCACTTTACGGACTTTATCACGCGCACGAGTTTGCTTAAGACGCGATAAATAATCGACGAAGATGACCCCATTTAAGTGGTCCATTTCATGTTGAATGCAAACGGCAAGTAAGCCTTCGACTTCTTCATCAATCTTATTGCCATTCTCATCTAAGGCTTCGATACGCACCTTATTAGGACGCTCAACCTTATCATAGACTTCAGGTACCGACAAACAACCCTCTTCGTACGGCTGCTTTTCTTCTACCAATGGCGTGACTTTAGGATTAATAAATACCCTTGGGCTGTCTTTATCTTCAGATAAATCCATCACGATAAGCTGAATATGGCGATCGACTTGGCTTGCTGCCAAACCAATACCTTGGGCATCATACATCGTCTCAATCATATCGGCGATTAAGGTTTTGATTTCAGCCGTGACTTCCTTGACAGGCTTGGCAATCGTGCGCAAGCGCGGGTCGGGATAACTTAAAATAGGGAGTAACGCCATAGGGCTCACCTCAATGATAAAGATAAAATAGGTCTGATATTATAAGATAAATGGGGACAAAAGTAATGCTTATCAATACACGACGCTTTATATCTTTGGTTGATAACATAAGCAAAACTTATGATTAATCGTTAAGACAGAATGTAAAAATAAAACCCGCGCCATAAAAAAGGTCCTGCATCGAGCAAGACCTTTTATTTATTATTTCTTTATGATGGAGCTTGTTAAATGCTCAATTAAATTGATAGCTAAGTCAGCTGACATCTAAATTAAAATCCATTTAAATTGAAATACATCAAAACTAAAATAATATTATACGTTGCGCTTACTCATAATCATCTCATAGATAAACAGTAAGATAATCGCGCCGATTACTGAGAAGATAAGACCGATAAAGCCGCCATCAGCATTGATACCGATTAAGCCTGCAACGAAACCACCTAGCATCGCACCAACGATACCCAAAACGATGGTCATAATCCAACCCATAGGGTCGCTACCTGGCTTGATAGCACGTGCCAATAAACCTGCGACCAGACCTACAATAATCATCCAAATAAAGCTCATTTTATTCTCCTAATATGTTGCCATTTATGTTGTCATTTATAATGTGTTACTTATTTATATTGCTTTCTTTTAATGAATTCATTGTAGTCATTCCTGAAACCAAAAAGTAAGGACAAAATGTTATCTGTGTACGGGCTATGTGAGGAAAAAGCCATATTTGCTATTAAGCAGATGAGATAGGTAAACAGTAGGTTACAAAGGTAGTAAAGTCGCTAACAGACTTAATAGTTAGTAGTGCTAATGTACAGCGTTCTAAGAGGGAGGTTTTATTTAATGGAACGCAGTAACATAGGCAAGTTAGGGGGACAAGTTAGGGAAAATTAAGCGATAGAAGTGATAGACGCGAGGTAGGATTTTTATTGGAGATAATCAGATATAAAAAAAGCGCCGCTCGTTTAACGAACCGCGCTTTTAAGCATTGTTAATATGTTTAGTTTTTCGACAAAGTCTTATTGGGTGCGTAAAGCTGTTAATAGACGCTGATGGATACCCTCAAAACCACCATTGGACATAATCACAATAGCATCACCCGCTTTGGCATGGGTGCTGATATGCTCGATAATAGTATCGACGCTAGAAAGTACCTGTTGGTTACCCATATTTGGATTTACTATATTGGCATTTTCGATGACTTCTCTTAAGCCCCATTCAAGTCCCGTAGGCTCATACCATAACGTATGGTCGGCGAGGGCAGCGGACTCAGCCAAGCTGTCTTGATGGATGCCCATTTTCATGGTGTTGCTGCGCGGCTCAATAATCGCCCAAATGCGTCTGTCTGCCAGTTTCTTTTTTGCACCATCTAAGGTGGTGGTAATGGCGGTCGGATGATGGGCAAAATCATCAAATACTAATATGTCATTTACATCGCCAATCAGCTCCATACGGCGTTTGATACCGGCAAAGGCTGACAATGCAGCGCAGGCGGTTTTGACGTCAACACCAACATTATAAGCGGCGGCGACCGCAACCAAGGCATTATTGACGTTATGAATGCCGCTCATTGACCAATTGACGACTCCTGTTGCTTCTTTATCAGCCGTGAAACTAATATTGAATTGACCGCCATCGGCGCTGATAAGCTCAGCTTGCCAGTCGCTGTTATTTTTTAACGCCTGCTCTTCTGTATTGGTATTATGTGCCGCTGAATCCAGCACAGCTGTCCGCCAAATCGGTGTCCAAACGCCTTTTGCCAAGGTGTCTTCTAAACTGATAGTCGCCGCTGGCATGATAATTTTGCCCGTGCTTGGAATCATGCGCACCATATGGTGAAACTGGGTTTGGATGGCGTTTAGGTCGGCGAAGATATCAGCATGATCAAATTCAAGGTTATTCAAAATCGCCGTACGCGGACGATAATGGACGAACTTTGAGCGCTTATCAAAAAACGCTGAATCGTATTCATCGGCTTCGATAACAAAGTAACCCGTTTTTTCTGCGTCATCATTGTTTTTTTCAGCACCCAAGTAGCTGCTATGGGCAAAGACTTGCTGTAAGTGCGCATCAGTGGTATCGACCAATGGCACGCCGCCAATCAAGAACCCTGCATCAATACCTGCATAATGTAGTATCCATGCCAGCATGGTCGTCGTTGTGGTCTTACCATGCGTACCTGCCACCGCGATGACGTGGCGCGATTGCAGCACTTGCTCAGATAAAAATTGTGGGCCTGAGGTGTAGCGCAGGCCGCTATCTAGCATATACTCAATGACATCCATGCCACGTTTCATCGCATTACCAACCACCACCAAATCAGGCGCTGGCTGCAAATGTTCGACCAAATAGCCTTCGGCAATCGTGACGCCTGCATTTTCAAGTTGGGTGGACATCGGCGGATAGACATTGGCATCAGAGCCCGTGACCGTATGCCCGAGCGCACGCGCCAATAATGCCAGCGAGCCCATAAAAGTACCACAAATACCAAGAATATGAATATGCATAGACGTTCCGTACGAGCTTGAAAAAGGGAATTGAGCTTGAATATCAGGCAACACATATTAGTGCAGCAGACAGTTCGGTAGACAGCTCAATAGACAAAGGCTTATTGTAAAGTAAACACCAGAAGATGACCAATAAAAAACGCCTAGCAAGTAGGCGTTATGTGCTTATCCATTGACGCGTTTATTTGCGCGCCAAGCTATAGTCATCATCAGGGTTTTTATCTGCGTCCAACTTAATCAAAAGGTTGTCTTTGATATGGTAGGTTTCGATATTTTTTCTCTCATAAACAATCGTAATCATATCGTCATCTTGGCGATAGACGCCAGATTCTAGCAAAGGCGCGCGCGCAGGTTCTGCGTGATTAAAGATACTGGTTTTTAGTACGGAGCCATCAGAAAACAGATTTAGGGTAATGTCGATATTAGCGCAAGATTCGCATGGCACGATGCCGCCATAATCACCCATTAAGGTTGCCTGTAGCGTGCTTTCGTTATTTGATGCAGAAATCATCGGCGTACGACGAGCATTATCATTTATATTGGCCGCCGCAATAAGCGAGTTGCCTTCTTCGCTATTTGCCTTATCTGCTACCTTGTTCGCACTACTCTTTTGAGACTCATCGTTTGGCACCTCAGCTTGCTGCGTAGCGTTAATCGGCGCACCTTGCGTCGTTTTATTATTGGTAGATGAGGACGCACTGTTACAGCTTATCAGCAGCAAACAGACGGGTAACGCCAATAATGGGCGCATACAGCGTCTGATAGCCGTAATAGCAGAGAAGGAAGTAGACCAAAAAGTTATCATAGTATTACCAAAAACAGTTTTTTAAATAGTATGGTCAGACGCTATCAGTATGATAAATGAGCTAAAGCTTTGAGAGAAATCAAAGAAGATAAGAACAACAAGCTTAACGGCAATAGCTAAAGTGTGCGACCTTGACTTCGTTAATTTATGTGAGAAGAGTAAGCGAGTAGATAAATAGTAGCGCATTTAGGCGCCACAAAAACCGTACGATAAATACTTTCTATATACGATTAAAGCGTTATAAAGCCGTCTCTTATTCCAATAGGGTAAATAAACCCTGCAAAGATATCAAAGTGTAAAAGTGACTAAGGAGGCTCTTTAGGTAAACTCTATAATCATAAGGGCGAATAAATGCCTTTATCAGCTGTAAAATAAGATATAAAAAAGCGCAAAAATAAAAACCGTCAGCGTGATTAAGCATGACGGTTTTAGTTGGTTATTCATTAAAGCAAATAGCTAAAGCAAAATGGCTCATGAGTACTCTAGCGCACAGGACGCGCAGGACGAACAATGCGCCACAATATCAGCACATGCGTTAATATCAGAATACTAAATAAAATCAAAGATTGCTCTGGAATACTTAGCCCCATAAACGTCCAGTCGATAGAAGCACATTCACCAGAACCAGCAAACACTTCTTTTAATACTTGCTGCATAGGGAGGGTATCGAGCCAGTAATCTAAACCTGGGCCACATGACGGCACTTGGTCAGCCGGTAGATGCTGTAGCCAGACATGACGCCCTGCTACTGTCGCGGCCCAGCCAATACCTGCCAAGCTACCCAGCCATAGTAGCAAGCGTGTCACCATTGATTTTGGATTAAATACCGCCGCGATGAGCGCAAAGCCGCCCATCACCATCAGCCCAATACGCTGAAAGATACACAGCGGACAAGGCGAAAACCCCATATAACGCTGTAGAAAAAACAACGCAAAACTCATACCTATTACGGTCATTATCACTAAAAACACTTGCAGATTATGGTAAGTGGTCAGCTGTCGCATGGGGCGCATACTCTTATAAAGTGCTTATTGATGAAGGGTGAAATTATAAAAATTTAGCGATATTGCTGTAAGAAATCCATAAAATCTTCGGTTTCAGCGGCTTCAAGCTCAGCTTGCTGCAAGATAGATTTTTCGGCAAGTACTTCATATTTGGCTTGCGTGTTTGGACTCAAAGTCTGCTGTAATAACGACTCACGATGCTGCTGCGCTAAAGTAAAGCCAAGCTGCCATAAACTGCCCAAACGCTTACTATCAGAATTAACCTGCGCTGAGATGGTTGACTCAGAGTGTCCTGCTTTACCTTGCATCAATGCAACCGCCGCCCGATAGTCATTACCACCATAATGTGCATCAAGCAGTGCTGCCAATGGTTGCATCCGGCTTAAATGGGTGAGCATCCAGCTTTCTAGGGTTTGCTCAGCGCCGTTATTGATAATCTGTAAGTTTTCACGGCGACCTTCATTGACCACGCGCTCAAGATTAACAGCCAAGGCTTCTTCCTCTGCAGGCAGCAGCTCTGGCGAATCACTCAGCAAGCAATATAGCGCCATCACTTCTAAAAAGCAGGCGCTAGATAAGCGAATACCAATATCGCTATAAGGGTCAAGGTCAATGGCGCGAAACTCAACGTAAGCAATGCCGCGACGCTCAAGCGCTTCGGTTGGGCTCTCGCCACTTTCAGCGATTTGTTTTGGGCGGATAGGGCTATAGTATTCATTTTCTATTTGTAGAATATGATCATTGATTTGAATCGGGTTGCCATCGGCATCATTTAAACCCAGTTTCTCAAAGCTGGCATGCGGGGTTTGAATCGCGCGGCGTAGCCCCTTGATATACTCGGGTAAATTGTTATAGCGGATATCGAGATATTCTTGCACGCTGTTGGTATAACCAAGCTTGCCCATGCGCAGGCTGGTTGCAGTCGGCTTATAATAGGTCGAATCATTGAGCAGCTCAAGGTCATGCTCAACCCCTGACACAAAGCAAGGGCAAACACTGGGACTGGCGCCCAATAAATACAGCACCAAACTGGTCAGACGTTTAAAGTTACGAATCAATCCCAGATACTTATCGTTTCTAAATTCTGTCAGGGTCAGGTCTTGTGCGTTTGGCGTTTGCGCTTGCCACGCGGCAAATAAATCATCGCCAAACGATAGGTTATAATGTAAACCAGCAATCGTCTGCATACGGCGACCATAACGAATACCAAGTCCACTACGATATAGCGTTTTCAGCTTACCGGTATTAGAGCTGCCATAATCGGCCAGTGGGATATCTTCATCATTGGATGACAGCATACACGGCATCGATAGTGGCCACATCAGCTCACCTTCAGGCATACCTTGATAGACCAATAAATGCAATTGGCGCAGCATATTTAAGGTTTCTTTTGGCGAGGTCTTGGGGTCAGTGATAAGCTCAAGCAGGCTTTCTGAATAATCCGTGGTGATAAACGGATGGGTAAGTTTGGAGCCAAGCTTAGTAGGATGCGGCGTTTGTGCCAAATAACCATCAGGTTTAACACGCAGCCCTTCTTTTTCGATACCGCGGAGCATACCCGCTAGGTGCTGACTGTCAAACCAGTTTGGAATTTCAAAATCGACAAAGCTGCTCGCAAAATTACTCATAATAGTCATCTGTTGTTATTAGTTATGTTCGGTCGAAACACAGGCGGTCCGACCGCAAAAAGGGGTTAGAGAATCAGGTCAGTTTAGCCCAAAGCGACCCTAAAAACCACGTGCAATTACAAATACAGTAAGCTTTGCCGGTGTTCAATTCGAGCAGTTTTGATGCAAAAACTGGCGATAAAATAGCCGCAAAAACTTAAGATAAAGAGGGTCGGTTGTACTTCTTGGGCTTTACTTTCTTATAGCTTGTATGGTGCGTCATGACCGCTTTATCAATATCAAACTATCTAATATTATCTATTACTCATAAAGCGGTAGACTAAAAAGCACCTAACGATAAGATAGGTGCCTTAATAAAATGAAGAAAAATCATTGATTTAAAAAACAGTGATTTAGATAGAAAACGATGAACCACAACCACAAGAAGTGGTGGCATTGGGGTTGGCGACCACAAAGCGCGCACCTTCTAAGCCTTCGGTATAGTCAACCGTAGAGCCTTGTAGATACTGATAGCTCAGCGAATCGACCACTAAAGTCACATCACCATTATCAAAGTTGGCATCGTCTTCGCCTAAGTCACTGTCAAATCTAAATCCGTAAGAGAAGCCAGAACAGCCGCCGCCGGTCACATAGACGCGTAGCATAAGCTCGCTGTCACCTTCTTCTTCACGCAGACGACGTACTTTTTGTGCAGCACTGTCAGTTAAGCTCAAGGCAGTCGGGTCGACGGGCTGGCTGGCGCTTGGGTTAAATTGGTTGGTTGATTCGTTCATATCTACCTCAGTTGCTAAAATCAAATGATATTGTTTTTTATTGATGCGAGGTCGTCTATTTATACTGGATAGGGCGACTGATCCGTAGCGGCTGATACGCATAGGCTACGGTAACATTAATGAGATTGGGTCACTATTTGACTTTCATATAGACACTCATAGTTTGGGGTATGCATATTTGGCTTAAGACTTTAGACGCTCATATCGAGCTGTCATAGTGGCATACGCTGAAGCCCATACTATCATGGCTATTACCACTTAAGTTCATGATGTCAATAGTGTTTTACTAGTATAGCATAATTGGGCTAATGATTGATTTGTCAAGGGTAACAACAGCGTTCACGACTAAAAAAGTGATTGAAACTGCAAACTTTTAAATAGTCTACCTGTCATTATCATAACAAGCGGTTTTTAGCAGTATAAAGGTTTGAATTTAAAATACTTATTTAATTGTTTGCCTATGCGCCAAGCGTTTGAAATAATAGCCGCCAGTAAACATGCCAGACGTGTGTTTTTTATTGCCTTATGTTTTACATTATTGTTGAGATGAAGAAATTATATGATCGAATTTAAAGACGTTGGTGTTCGCCGTGATGGTCGTGAGTTGTTTGCAGGGGCAAGCTTCCAGCTACATCCGGGCCATAAAGTTGGCTTAACGGGCAATAACGGCACAGGCAAATCAACCTTGTTTGCCTTATTATTGACGCGTATGGGCACCGGTGATACCGAAGTGACGCTTGATAAAGGCGAAATCAGTATTCCTGATAGCTGGCATGTGGCGCATATGGCGCAGGAAGTGGGCGCCAGTACCCAAACGGCGATTGATTATGTCTTAAGTGGCGATGAGCAGTGGTATGAGATTAATGCGGCGTTAAATGATTTGAGCAGCGTCAGTGACGACCAAATTGGCGTATTGCATCAGCAGTTTGATGAGATTGATGGCTATCGTACTCCGACCAAAGCGGCACAAATCATGGCGGGTCTTGGTTTTAATACCAGCCAGCATGAGCTACCCGTAGAAGGCTTTTCGGGTGGTTGGCGTATGCGTTTAAACCTCGCCAAAACCTTGATGAGCCGCGCAGATTTAATGCTGCTTGATGAGCCAACCAACCATTTGGATTTGGATGCCATTCTTTGGCTTGAAACGTGGATTAATGCTTTTAGCGGTTTGGTTATCGTCATCTCGCATGACCAAGCGTTTTTGGACGCCACCGTCGGGCATATCTTGCACGTCGAACAACAAAAAATCACCCTTTATACCGGTAACTATCAGCAGTTTATTCGTACCCGTCATGAGCGCATGGCGCAGCAGCAGCAAGCGTTTGAAAAGCAGCAAGCGACCAAAGCGCATTTGGATGACTTTATTCGTCGTTTCCGTGCCAAGGCCAGTAAAGCCAAACAGGCACAGAGCCGTATTAAGCAGCTTGAGCGTATGGCAGAGCTGTCACCGATGATGGCGGACAACCCGTTCTCATTCCGCTTTTATGAGCCAGCAAATATGAGCTCACCATTGATTGAGCTGAGCAATGCCGATATTGGTTATACCGATACCGCGCTACTGCATAATGCCAATATCCAAGTGACGCCGGATACGCGCATCGGTTTGCTTGGGATGAATGGCGCTGGTAAATCGACCTTGATTAAAGCCTTGGTTGGCGAGCTTGGTATTTTATCAGGCAGCTATCGCGTTTCTGATACCCTAAAGCTTGGCTACTTTAACCAGCATCAAATGGATGCTTTGGATGCAGCAGCAACGCCGATGCAAATGCTACGCCGCCTAGCGGGCAAGACTTCTGATGCAGAGTTGCGCTCGTTCCTCGGCAGTTTTGACTTTCGCGGTGAGCGCATCGACACGCCAAGTGAGCTATTTTCTGGTGGCGAGCGTGCACGTTTAACTTTGGCATTAATCGTCTGGCAGCGTCCAAACGTGCTGGTACTCGATGAGCCAACCAACCATTTAGACTTACAAATGCGTCAAGCTTTGACCATCGCTTTGCAAGGTTTTGAAGGAGCAGTGGTACTGGTATCGCATGACCGCGAGCTGATTGCCAACGTCTGTGACGAGCTGTTTTTGGTCCATGACGGTATAATCGAAGAGTTCGACGGTGATATCAGCGACTATGGTAAGTGGCTTGCTGAAAAGCGTAAGCAAGAAAATACGCCCGATAAAAGCAATAGTAAGAAAAAGAGCAAAAAGGACAATAAGAAGTTTGTTTCACGTGAAACAAATACCAGTTTAGCTAGTAATCAAATTAGTAGTAAAGCTGCTACTGCCCCAGCAAAAGCTGCTCAGCCTGCGCTTAGCAAAGAAGAACAACGCAAATTGGCCGCTGAGCAACGCAAACTTACCGCACCTGTTCGCCGTGAGATTGAAGACACAGAAAAAGCCTTGGCTAAGATTACTGATAAATTGGCCAGTTTAGAGGCCAAGCTTGCTGATACTGAGCTATATGAAGAAAGCCGTAAGGCTGATTTGCTGGTGTTGCTCAATGAACAGACGGCACTACAACAGCAGCATAGCGATAATGAAGAGAAGTTGTTGCTCGCGATGACGACGCTAGAAGAAATGGAAGCGGCTGTTAAATAGGCGGCAGTCAGTTGGCAAATATTAATTATTTTGAAGTAGTAGATTCACTTTAAAAGGACACACTGCTGGTATGAATTTTCCGTAGCCTCTGGAGTGCAAAGCACACAGCAAGCGAGGAAAGTTTATACCAGCAGAATACTATTTCTGCCGTAACTTTTTATTTTAAACTGACTATATAAGCTATTGAAGAATTATTCAGCGATACAAACCAGTGTTTTAAAATCATCGAGCATAAAAAAGGGAGAGCGTGAGCTCTCCCTTTTTTATTACATTATTCCATACGGTATTTACCATCACCATAAGATAGTATCTTCATAGTGGTGGTACAAAGTTCACAGTTTATTTTACCAGCAGCGGCTTTCGATAAATCCAAAATGCGACCTCTAATAAAAGGTCCTCTATCGGTAATTTTTACGATCACGCTCTGCTTTGTCTTTTTATTGGTCACTTGCACCTTCGTACCAAACGGCAGCGTCTTATGCGCGGCGGTGAGGGAGTTCATATTGAAGATACTGCCACTTGCGGTACGTTTGCCGTGAAACTTACTACCATAGTAACTGGTGTTGCCGGCAAAAACAGTGGTACTGAGCAGCAGCGATAAAGTGATGACTAAAGACTTGATTAAATAAGACATTTAATACCTTTTTTCTATTGATGAGATAGACAGATACTCTTGCCTATGTTATCCATGCCCCTATCAGCTTGAATAATATGGGTATTTTACAATAAGGAGCTTACTTTGTTCTTACGGCTCTGTAAAAAACGCCCCAGTTCAAATCCTTCATAATAGAGACGTAAAAGACGTTTTTATAATCATCAGTGAGTCTTGCTACCAATCCTGTAGACCTTGGTATATATGAGCAGTTCTGTGAAACTTGTTTAGTAGGCTAAGTGAATAGATAAACACTGCCAGTGCTGATAAAGTGGTTTTTACATCAAAAAAGTTAGTCATAGTGCTTCAGTAAATGTAAAAACTAATTCTGCCTATGTAGTTAGGATTATTGGAAAGATGCACTATATAAGGGCTAAAGGCTTATATTTAATAATTTTAATATTTAAAAAAGTAAAATGAGATAAAATTGAAAATAATGTAATAAAATCTTGCTATATTCTTACTATTTCTGAAGAAACCGCAGTATTTGGCGTTTTGTTGGAGTAATAGGTTTGTAAATAGTTAACCATTTAGAAGATTGTTATAGCTCTTATGTTTAGGCAGGCGCGCGCAAAGTTTAGCAAGCACATACTTAGCTATGCTATGGTAAATGTGACGGTTTATGAATCAAGAACAATATGCAGATAGACATACAGATAAACATACAAATAAAGCCATCAAGTTTGGTTTGCGCTAAGCGTGACAAACAAAGTGCTGAGTTATCTCATGTTGCCGCTAAACGAGAAGACTGTCTGTGCTTCTATTGTTTGTACTAAAATGACATTACGGCAACAGCTGTCAAAGAATAATGATGCCAGAATCAGAGTAACGCACGCTGATATAGTGACGCACGCTACTACAGTGACGCACGCTAATAACGATGCTTTAAGCAATGCAGATAATATAAATGCTAGTATCGTTTGGCATCATTACTGTTCAAACTTTGATGATGACAGCCGTATGCTAAAAATGAAATATTTATTCATTGCCCCCATATTATGTATTAAGTAAATGATCAGTAATTAAATACTATAAGAAGGAAAAATAACATGGCAGAGAAAAATTACTATGACATTTTAGGGGTCAAAAAAGACGCCACAGATGCTGAGATTAAAAAGAAATATCGTAAGCTTGTGCGGCAATACCACCCTGATGTCAGCGACGATCCAGACGCTGATAATAAAATCGCGGAAATTAACAACGCTTACGAAACCATTAGAGATAAAGATAAGCGGGCGGAATACGATGCCATGCTCAACAATCCCTTTGCCGGTCAGGGCGGTGCAGGTGGCTTCGGTGGGCAATCAGCGAGCGGTGGTCAGGGTGGTTTCCGCTGGGAAGATATCAAAGATCAGTTTGGCGAAGGTCAAGCTTATGGCGATGGCGGTTTTCGCTTCGATGATATTTTCTCTGCTTTTGGTGGCGGCGGCGCGCGCGGACAATCGCAGCAAGGTGGTTTTAGGTCGCAAAGTAGCCAAGGTCAAGACCAACATGCAGAGATTACCGTTGATTTGTCCTCGGTGTACAGTGGCGATGACTACAGTATTAAATTAAACGTTCCCGTTCGCCAGCCAAATGGCAGCGTCGATTACGAAAATAAAACCCTGAAGATTAAAATTCCAAAAGGCATTACTGATGGCAAGCAAATTCGTTTAGCAGGGCAAGGTGCGGCCGGTATTGGTGGCGGTAAAAACGGTGATTTGTTTTTAAAGGTGAAAATCCGTCATGCGGATAATATCCGTATCGAAGGCGCTGATGTCTATCAGACGGTCAATGTAGCGCCATGGGAAGCGGCACTGGGCGAAAAAATTAACGTCAGTACCCCAGCAGGAACGCTTGGCGTGACGATTCCTAAAAACAGTAAATCGGGGAGCAATTTACGTTTAAGGGGTAAAGGTATTCCTGCTAAGCAAGCGGGCGATTTATATTTAACCTTAAACATCGTTAACCCTGATATCAGCAGTGAGTCCGCTACCAAAGCCTACGAGCAGCTTAAAGAAGCCTTTGCTGAGACCAATATCAGCCGTTAAAAAATACGTTTAAAAATGCCAAAAGCTACGCAAGTAGCAGCAATATAACAAAGAAAACAGCAGAGATGAAGACCATACGATAACGATAAAATAAAGAGCAAACGAGGATAATCGCCATGAAACACTCGCCTGAATTTACCGACATTATCTTGAGCTTAGATGAGCTTGTATCTGCCTGTGGTCAAGAGCGCCAATGGGTCGTCGAATTGATTGAAGAAAATATCATCGAATATGATGTGCCAGAGCGTCAGCAATTTACCGGTTATCAGTTGACCACCGTGCGCCGTGCCTCACGCCTTAGCCGCGACTTTGAAGCGAGCGTACCGGCAATTGGACTGATACTTGAGCTATTAGATGAGGTGGAACAATTGCGTCAATTTAAACGCCAGCTAGACATGCAGACACCAGTGATTGAAGTAGATGTCGATCATTTAAAATAATAGGTAATTGATTATTTAACATATAAAAAAAGGGTCTCTATTATGAGACCCTTTATTATTTGCAAGTATCGTTTTAAAAACTAGCGCGCATATTTTGGATCAGCAGCGGCAGTGAATAAAACGTCGGTTGATGAGTTCAAGGCAGTTTCTGCAGAGTCCTGTACCACACCGATGATAAAGCCAAGTGCCACCACTTGCATAGCAATATCGTTTGGAATACTAAATAGGCTTGCTGCTAATGGAATCAAGAGTAATGAGCCACCAGCAACACCTGAGGCGCCGCAAGCACTAATCGTCGCGACCAAACTTAATAATAGCGCTGATGCAAACGACACTTCGATGCCAAGCGTATGCGCTGCAGCAAGGGTTAAGACGTTAATCGTGATAGCAGCGCCTGCCATGTTAATGGTTGCACCGAGTGGAATGGTAACCGAATAAGTGTCTTCGTGTAGACCCAATTTGCGCGCAAGGTTCATATTGACGGGAATATTGGCCGCTGAACTACGGGTAAAGAATGCCGTAATCCCTGACTCACGTAAGCAGGCAAATACCAACGGATAAGGATTTTTACCGGTTTTAACCAATACAATCAGCGGGTTGACGATTAAAGCGATAAATAGCATACAACCGACCAATACCATCAAGATATGAGCATAGCCCGCCAACGCAGCAAAGCCTGTCTCAGCAACGGTATTGGCAACCAAGCCTAAAATACCAAAAGGCGCTAGGGCGATGACCCATTTGACCACTTGTGAGATGGCGTCAGAAAAATCGCTGACCACGGTACGCGCGGTATCGCTTGCTTGACGTAGGGCAAAACCAATGATAATTGCCCATGCTAAGATACCAATATAATTGGCTTCAGCGATGGCCTGAACGGGGTTGGCGACCAAATTCATCAGCAAGTTGGTCAATACTTCCTGAAGGTTGGCAGGTGGTACTTGCTCAATGGTGGCATTGACCAATATCAGCTCTGTCGGGAATAAAAAACTTGCCGCAACCGCCGTTAATGCAGCCAAAAAAGTGCCGAACATATACATAATAAGCACGGGTTTGACATACACTTCATTGCCGCTACGGTGTTGGCTAATGGCTGCCATGACCAAGATAAATACCAGTATCGGCGCGACCGCTTTTAGCGCCCCGACAAATAGCGTCCCTAGTAATCCTAACGCCATACCAATATTTGGTGCCAGCCAGCCAATCAAAACCCCCAATATTAAACCAATAATAATGAGCGGCACCAGCCCTATACGCTGATACATCGCAATCAATGAACGCATCTATACACCCTCGACTTTGTCAATAAATATAAAATTTATAATAGAACGGAAAAGTAATCGAAGGATGGTAGCATTTTTTGCGATAAGCGCCTACCTCTCACCCACGTAGACATGGGGTTATAGGGTAGCAAAAAAGCGTGGCACGGTAGGTAAATAAAGGGCGCTAGCAAGGTGAGAAAATAAAGATAAAAATCAATAAATTAAACTTTAAAGTGCGTGAGCTCATAGCCTAATTGTTTATAACTCTTATACTTATGACGACCTTCTTGCACGCTATTGGCATCAGGTTTTATCAGCTCAAGTACCCGAGTAGGCTGGGCATTATTGGTTGCTGCCATAAAGTCATTAACAGGATGGATGGTGGTATTCAGGACAATACCTTTAAAATCGGCTGGCATATAGCTGGCCAATAAAACGGGTGCTAACGGTTGACTGTTGATAGGGTTAATAGCCGTATTTTTGCTATAGCTAGTATCAGTATCAGCACCGTCACCAATATTAGAATCTAAAAGCCGCTGATGCGGTATAAAGCTTGTGGCATCATGTGCCCATAGCGCTTCATCAAGCGTCGATAGCAATGCATCTTGTTTGTCGATAAGAATCAGTAACGACTGGCTGCTTTTATTAAGCGCCGTTTGGGTCAACTGACAAATAAAGCCCAAGAAATCTTGGGCTTTACTCTCACTTAACACATAAAAACTAACTTTCATAAACTGGTCTTCATCAATGAATTATTCACAACTGATTAAGCCATGTTTGCGCTGTTTTTGAGGTATTGCATAAACAATGGTACAGGACGACCAGTTGCCGCTTTGTCTTTACCTGAATTCCATGCCGTACCAGCGATATCCAAATGCGCCCATGCTTGACCTTCTTCGACGAAGCGCGATAAGAAGCAAGCCGCAGTCACAGCACCAGCGCCTTTACCACCGATGTTTTGCATATCAGCAATAGGCGAGTCAAGCTGCGCTTGATAGTCGTCATCCATTGGCATATGCCAGATTAAATCGCCCGATAAGTGACTGGCGTTTTCTAATTCAAACAAGACGTCTTCATCATTACTAAATACCGCTGAGCGTACGTGACCTAAGGCAACCACACAAGCGCCGGTCAAAGTTGCCACATCGATAATCGCTTTTGGATTATAGCGTTGTACGTAGCATAAGGTATCAGCCAATACCAAACGACCTTCCGCATCGGTATTTAAAATTTCAACCGATTTGCCGTTCATGGCTTTCACGATATCACCAGGGCGCGTAGCATCACCTGATGGCATGTTTTCTGCACAAGCAAGGGCACCAACGACGTTAATCGGTAGACGCGCTTCACATAAAGCTTTAATCGTACCGAGTACCGATGCTGAACCGCCCATATCAAACTTCATCTCATCCATTGCCGCACCCGGTTTGATTGAGATACCACCTGAATCAAAGGTGACGCCTTTACCGACTAAGACGATAGGCGCGTCATCATTGGCAACTTGTAAGTCGTTATTTGTATCAGCGTTTTTAGATGATTTCTTAGGCAGTTTGGTTGGTAGTTTATCCGCCAAGGCTTTTAGACCGCCCGCGACTTTGGCGCTGTTAGTGCTGCCTTTATTAGCGTTAGCGCTGAAGTTTGATTTACCACGGTATTCCATGAGTACCAATTTGCCTTCTTTAGCAGAACCCTGTGCAACGGCTAAGAAGCAACCCATGCCAAGCGCCGACATCTCATCTTCACCCAATACGGTGACTTTTAATAGGTCAGGATAGGTTGTGGCCAATTCTTGTGCTTGTTCAGCCATATAAGCGGGGAAGCAGATGTTACCCGGCTCATTAGCGACATCACGGGTTAAGCTTTGACCGGCGAATACCGCTTCAGCAAATGTTAATGCAGCTTTTAATGACTCGTCAGCCAATAAATAGATATCGGTTAAAACTGGCGTGGTTTGCTCAGATTTATATTTATCGAAACGGTAGCTTGCTGCTAGTAAATTCAAAGCAAACTGACCGAAGTGATTTTTTTCTAATGCATCACCTAGGGCGACGGTAATAGAATCGACGCGTTTTTGCGTGCTTTGATAAATGGTATTGGCAATTTTTTGCAATACGCTATGACCAAGCTTATCAATATTACCAACACCGACCAATAACAGCTGTACTGGATTTTCTTTCGCCGTTTTTTTATCACCAGCTAAGGCATAATCAGCGACAGTCTCGCAGGCTTTACCATTAAAATGTGATACTTCCATCAACTGCTTAATGCGCGTTTGATAATCGCTTAATGCGGCTTCAGCTAAGATGTTTTTCTTATCATCGATAAGCACCACAAGGCAGGCCGCGTCTTTACTTTTGGCTTCTTTTTTAAGAATTTTTTGCGTATGCGTCTTTGGTAGGGTTTGGGTTAATTTAATATTCATATAATTATCCTTATTAGAGTTATGAAATTAGCATGATAAAAACGGCAGGTTTTATTTAAATTGCTTATACCTGTTAAATCGTTTGGGCTAATGAGCCATCGCAATAGTGTAGCATATTGCAAGGCGAGTGCGCAGTGAGCAGTGAGCAGTGAGCAAGGCTTAGGTAATATATTTGCACAATTTTGCGATAATTATTTAAGTAATTGTTTTATGTCTTTATAGAGTAGTAATTTACTCACCAACCAATTCAGCGGTCGTGACTAAAGCGGCAAATCTATCTTGTAATGCGGCCATCGCAGTCTCGTGCATCACTTCTGCACTTATGGCTTCTTTTTTATCATTCGGCAAGGCACGAGTGGCACAGGCATCATGGCAGACAAAACTGTCAAAGCCCAAATCAAACGCAGCTCTGACGCTTGAGCTGACACACATATGACTCATAAAACCTGCGAAAATAATTTGCTGCTTTTGCGTGCCTGCTATTAGCGTTTGTAGCTTGGTATCATAAAAGGCATTAGGATGTTTTTTGACGATGACGGTTTCACCCGTCTTTGGTTGTAATTCAGCGACAATATCGACATTTGATGATAAAGGATCAAAAACTTTATCATTATCGGCGCCGTGATGGGCGATATGGACAATAGGAATGTCTTGCGCGCGGGCTTTATCTAATAACAGACGCGCATTTTTAATGGCGTTAGCACCAGCTTGCCCCAATGGCATCGCCCCATCGACGTATTCGTTTTGATAGTCAATAAAGACGATAGCGCAATTTGACCAATCAAGTGCATCAAATTGACCACCAGCAAGTTCAAGTAAAGTAGAAGGTGTAGAGTTGAGTTTGTTTGTCATTAGTATTCTCCGTTGAGCGTTATAAGTATAAATTTGCAGGTATTCAGTCTAGCAATGAAATTTAAAGATAGGCGAACAAGGATACCAAGGACAAACAAACTTTTCTAAATGACATAAAGTAAAAATATAGGACAAATACTTAATAGAGTTGCTCTGATATTAAGTGAGGCTTATAACTCATATACACTATACGCCTTTTTGGTTTTAGCTATTATCCACTAAATAATCTAGCGTTATAGCAAGATAGAGGCAATGTTTTCCAACACATTTCACAGCCATTTTTGAGCAAAATATGCTAGGATTAACGGTTATCTTTATCGCTACTATTTATAGAGTATCGTCAGTCAAACGGCGATAAATTGTGCGCATACCAACCTTTTTCTAAAGAGTGCCTATTGTGATATTACGCCGCTATATGACTCAACAAGTTGCCTCAACGACCGCCTTGGTCTTGGGGTTTTTAGTGGTGATGATGCTTGGCGGCCGCTTAATCCGTTACTTTGGCATTGCCGCAGAAGGCAATCTGGACATCAGCTTATTATTTACCATCATTGGTTATAATTTGCCTTACTTTTTAGAGCTTATCCTGCCATTGGCATTTTTTATTGCCTTAATGCTGGTATTTGGGCGCTTGTATGTTGACCAAGAAATGGCGGTGATTAATGCCAGCGGCGTGTCGCGCGGTAAGCTTGGACGTTTGATGACGCCATTGATATTGGCATTATTTGTTGGAGAGGCGGCCTTATCTATTGTTGGAAAACCGTGGGGCGTACGCTCATCGGAAAGTGTTTGGCAGCAACAGGCATTGACCAGCGCTTTTGATTTGATTCGCCCCAATCAGTTTATCAGTAGTGGCAATTATCATTTGTACGTCGGCAGCTTGAGTGATGATAAAAAGCAATTGCAAGATGTGATATTGATACAATCTGAGCCTAAGCCTAAAGGCAATGCAGCAAAAAACGCGGCCGCTGATGTAAATAATAATATCGACCCAGAAACTGCTGAGCAGCTCAATATTCCAGAGCTACCAAAAGCCCTTATAGGCAAGAATAGTATCAGTAAAGATACCATTACCCTTGCCAAACGCGCTCAGCAAGTAGATACCGGCAGTAGCGGCGTCACCCAATTGGACTTATTCCAAGGTCGCCGCTATGAAGTCGGCGCGGGCAGTTTAAAATACAATCAAGTGGGCTTTGATCGCTACCGTATCACCTTGACCGAATCCTCTAAAGAAGTCATCACCGAAGCCAATATCGAAACCCAAGCGATTGGTCCATTATGGCAAGCCGCAACAGGCAGTACAGCAGTGAATAGCGAAAAAGCATTACGAGCGGCACAAGGGGAGCTTGGCTATCGTCTTGCTTTGCCTTGGCTGATGATTATTGCACCGATGCTGGCCGTGCCACTGGCGCAAGTACGTCCGCGTCAAGGTCGCTGGCTGCGCTTGTTCCCATCGATTTTATTATTTGTCAGCTGTGCGCTGGGTATTATTTCCCTCAAAAATGCGGTGAGTAAAGGCAGTGTTAGCGTTTGGGCGTATGCATGGTTGGTATTAGGCTTTATGGCATTGGCGCTCTATATGAATTGGGGCAGCCGCGTCCAACATCGTTTGCGCTTTCGCAAACCAGATGAGCTGTTAACCGTTAGCGAGCATCAAGGCAATATTGACCAAAAAAGCAATGGCTCACAAGGAGGACAATCCTAATGAGCGCTTTATTCTCTAAATCATCATCGTCTAATTCATCAAAGCCAAATTCGCCAAAAGCCAAACTGAAATTTGCGCCTAAACCAACCAATCTAAAAGTGCTGAGCCGTTACGTTAAACTAAACGCTTTGCTTGCCATCATCGGCGCGGTTATAGGCTTGTGGGCATTGCAGCTGGTATTTTCTTATTTGTCTGAGCTAGATTCGTTAGATGATAACTATACGATGGGCGAGGCGATTAAATATATCTTTTATCGCTCGCCTTACTTTTTAGAGCAATTTATCCCAACGGGCGCGTTACTTGGCGCCGTGGTCGGTTTGGGTTTATTGGCCAATAAAAGCGAGCTGGTCGTCATGCGCGCTGCTGGCGTCAGTGTTTATCGTATCGTCGGCTGGGTGTTGCAGCCTGCCTTGATTTTTGTGCTATTGGCATTGGTGATTAATCAGTTTGTCCTACCGCATTCGAATCAGTTGGCGCAAGAGATTAACGATGAAGATAACAGCTCGCTTGTCACCTCGGTACGCGGTTATTGGACGGTACAGCCACGCTTTGAGAGTGCAAAAGACGGCAGTGCCAAGCCAGATGGCAGCGATATTTTATATATCGATTATGCCGATGTGCAAGGCAATATCGGCGAAGTTAAACGTTGGCATTTGGATAATAATGGCAATCTGCAATCTGCTATTCATGCTGAGGGCGGCAAATATATCGGCCGCGAACCGATAGATACCGATAGCAGCAAGCCGAGCGAGCAATACCGTTACGAGTGGCAGCTGAATAATATGACCAAGCTGATGATTGGTCAGGGCTTTGAGAGTAGCCAAGCTATCGCACCGTCAGATACCTTGAGTTTGCCTTTTGCCCCTGAGTCGGTGTATTTACTCACTCGTAAGGCCGAAGATTTATCATTGACCCAGTTATACGAGCATCGCCAATTTATGCGCCAGCAAGGCACGCGCTCGTTAAGTCATGAGCTGGCCTTTTGGCAAAAGCTGCTGTCACCATTATCGATTTTATCGCTGGTAATTGTCGCTTGCTCATTCGTTTTTGGCTCACTACGTACGCATAGCTTGGGCTTACGCATCGTGGTGGCATTGCTATTTGGCTTGCTGTTTAGTTATGTGCAAGACTTGGTTGGCTTTGTTTCGCTCGCGACTGGATTCTCGCCATTATTAATGGTGTTATTACCGATTATCGCCAGTGCGATATTGGGTGGTTATTTGTTGAAGCGGCAAATGTAACCTTAAAAATGTAATTGTAAAAATATAACTTTAAAAATATAGTTCTAAAAATTTAGTTCTAAAAATTTAGCCATAAAAAATCCCGCTAAGACATCATCTTGTTAGCGGGATTTTTGTTTGCTCAGTTTTTAAGTTGCTTAAGCTTAGTCTTTGGTCGCCATGGTAATGGTATAAGTTTTACCTTGTTTAACCTTTTCGCTATTACCAAACACTTCGGTAAATGAGCGCTTCATAAATTGACGCAAGCCATTAATCGTCACCACATAAAAACGCCCACCTTGACGCATGCGCGCATAGGCATCAAGGAAGTATAAATAATGCTGCTCTTTACCTACTTTGGCTGGCAAGTTCGACATCACAAGGCTAAAGTCTTTGTCTTTTGCCACATGATTAAAGCCGTTAGACAAATGCACATCAACATTTTTCAGACCGTTTTTCTCGCAATTACGGCGCGCATATTCTACCGCCATAAAATCTTTATCAATCAAGGTATGCAGTCCATTCGGACATTCACGCGCCGCCGTCATACCAAGCACGCCATAGCCACAGCCCAAATCTATCGAATCATCATCCGCTTGAAAATCCACATAATCAAGCAGCATCAAACTGCCATCATCGAGCTTTTGCGGCGAGAATATACCCCATGTGGTCGCAAAATCAAACGGCTTGCCCAGCACATCTTGGCGAAAGTTGATATCTTCACGCCAGTGTTCGGCGCTTTTTAACAGGTCAGCAGGGGGTCTATGGCTCATGGGATTCTCGGATTATTTAATAAATAGAAGGTTAATATACTATGGCAGGTATTGTAACGAGAAAAGGGCAGGTTTGCAGCTAGGGATTCATTTAAAATTTATCTTAGTTAAAGATAAGATTGATTATTATTGCTAGACTTAAATCCGCTTTAGCTAACTATAGAGTATTTTATGACAGACATTGTATTTACATCTAAAATTGATTTCTGGATTGGATTTACGCTCTTGGGAGGTAGTTTTATGATGATTGGCATTCCATTTTGGCAATGGAAGAAAAGTGAAAACGGCTCGTTAGCTAAAGCTATTTTTTTGGCATTTATTTTCTTACCTTTTATAGTATTAATGCTTATGCCGTTTTTTGGTACGAAATATACGTTATCAGACGGTCATCTTCTTATAAATAATGGTTTTTCTACGCAGCGTATTGAGCTTACAGACATTACTTATATTGCTCCAACCCGAAATATGGTTTCTGCACCAGCTCTGTCGTTAGATAGACTTGAGGTAGACTATAAAAATAAAAAGGTATTAATATCGTTAAAAGACAAACGATTATTTTACCAAGAAATAAAAGCGCGTAACCCTAGTATAGTGATAGCAAAATAAGGTAAGCATTTTGGTTTATCTAGGCGGATGATACTGGGTGTCCAACTTATTTTATCTTGTTCTTGACGGATCACTATCCTCAAAAGTCTAAAGACAATAGACCTCTTGCAAAAGTAGCAAAGGGAATTAAAATAAGAAGACGCTCATAACTTTTTAGGAACCATGCCAAACATAGATAAGCTACTCAAAC
>NZ_JAQISM010000019.1:0-143638 GCF_027919975.1 Psychrobacter sp. ANT_H3
GGTACTACGCTCACTCAGATAGTTTTCATGAGTTAACAACCAATAATCTAAGTGCTCTATGAAGTCAGCTTTATTAAGCTGTGTTAAGTTTAAAGTGAGCCGTCTAAGCTCAATACTTGCGATATTCTTAGGTCGACGAGTGAGATAGCGAGTTACTATTTGCACCTGATGAAACTGGCACATCTGGCAAGGGGTGTGGGTAAATAACGCACGCAGTCCTCGTCTACCATCACAGGTAATGCTTTGTATATCAACGCCTAACGATGCTAGATGATCAATTCCTTGTTTGTAGGCACTGTTGGTTTCATGACTGACTATCGCGTAGTAAAGAACGGCTTTAGTGGTATTGTCCATAAAAACCATTAAACTAAACTTACGACCGAAGTAAGTGGTGTCCATGATGATGTTAGCAGTATTCGGTCGCTTAACTTGATACTCAATCCTGACGGTGTCTAAGCGTCTTTGAATGGTTTTAAGACTACAGCTATACTTGTCAGCCAGTTGTTTGTAGGTCTGTTTTCCTTGGGTATATTCAGTCCAAAGGGTCTGGTTATTGAGTCTTTTGCCACCTAAAAACTGCCGTCTGCAAACTAGACATTGATACTGTTGTTTGCCTAGCTTGCGTCCATTCTTTTTGATGTGTTTATCACGACAAAAAGGGCAGTTTTTTGATTCATGGCGTTGATTCCTTGCAAATATAGACAGTATATAGCGTTAGACCCTACGCCAGCATGAATAATGTCCATTACACCTAAATATTTAAGCTAAAATAGCTGTAACTGAGTTTAAGTAAACTTGAATAAAAATAATAAAAGGAACCACTGTGTTTATTATCGAGAAGCTAGCAACCCATACAGCACGGCTGCAACAAACAATAGAAGCGGTCGCAGATATCGAATTGCTAGTACAGCCACACGACGCATGGACGTATCAGACGCTAGTTGAGATGCTTGCGCAAGACAGTATGCATATGCTGACGGTATATAAACAAGAAGATAAAGCCGATAATAATAAAGTAATTGGCTACTGCCTCTATCAAGTTATTTTTGAGCAAGCAGAAATATTGCGTATCGGCACCCATCCTGACTATCAGCGTCAGGGTATCGCCTCGCAAATTTTTGCACAATTAAATCAAGAGTTAATGAGCAATCAGGTAGAGAGCTTATTATTAGAGGTGCGCGCAGATAATGCGCCTGCGATTGCTTTATATGAGCAGCAAGCGTTTGCCGTGATTCATACGCGTAAAAACTATTATCAAGTGCCACATCAGCCAGCAGTTGATGCGTTAATTATGCAGCGCGTTTATGTTTAATAGTTATAATTAACGCTGATGATTCTGCTTGAAGATAAAGTCAATATGTTTGCCGGTAACTTGACTAGGGTTGTGAGGGTATTTTCTTTTTACAGATTTCAACATTGAGCTTATAGTCACTGTCTGCTTTCATGCGCTCAAGAACCTCAATACGTTCAGCCAACATCTCTATCATTAAGCCAATGGTCGCTTGCTGTTTTTTAACTTGGGCAAGTTTCTGCTGGGTAAGACTTAGCTGTAAATCAATATCGAGCTGGCCATCATAATAATCATTGAGGCTATCTTTGATTTCAGTCAGCGTAAAACCGATGGCTTGGGCGCTTTTAATCAGCTCAATACGCTCAACACACTCTGGATGAAACTCGGTATAAAGCCGTGACCCTGCTTGGCGTTTGCGAGATTTTAGTAGCCCCAGTTGGTCGTAATGACGAATGGTATCTTTGGTGGTATTGGCCTCGGTCGCCAGTGTACCAATCAATAAAAATGCGGTATCAGGTGCCATGCTAACCTCGTAAGTAAAATATTTAACTTACTTATTGTATAAATGATGATTGGAAGCGTTGTTTAAAGCTATGTTTGTTTAAAGATAGCTTGTTTAAAGTTATATTGGAAAGCGATAAATACGCTCATTTTTAAACCAAGCAATTTTGCCTTGTTAATTTGCATTATATTTTTAATTGCCACGGCTGTGGTTTATCAAGTAATGATACGGCTAGAGGTTGATGAGAGTCCTTTTGCCATTTGACTGAACGGCTGCCAATAAGGGTATCTAACTGCGCTAAAAATTCAGCACGTGGCAAGGTTTCAGCGCCCAAGCTCAACAGATGCTCATTTGGCAACTGACAGTCTACCAACTCGACCTTGCTTTGGGCACATAAACGCATCAAGCCCCAAAAGGCGAGCTTTGACGCGTTCGATGCGATATGAAACATCGATTCACCAAAATAAATACCGCCTATCTTTAAGCCATATAAACCGCCAATCAACTGCTGCTGATCATTCCAAACTTCAATGCTATGCGCAAACCCTTGAGCATGCAGCTCGGTATAAGCTTCAATCATCTCGCTATGAATCCAAGTATGTTCGCCCTCGGGCAGCGTGTCATTGTTACCGTCGCTACGCGGTAGACTACAAGCATGAATAACGTCATCGAACGCTTGATTCAGGGTTAATTGCCAACGCTCGCGACCCGCTTGCTTGCGCAGCGATTTACTGGGCTTATAGTCAGTGGGCAGCATAATACAGCGCGGCTCTGGACACCACCACGTGATAGGTTCATCGTCATTAAACCACGGAAATAATCCCCGTGCGTAAGCAGAAATCAGCGTTTTAGGCGCTAAATCTCCGCCAACGGCAACGATACCAATGCCATCAGGATCAACCATCGTAGGGTCAGGGAAGTTGTAACGCCCAAGACTTCTGATGTGTTTACGGAAGGTCTCAGGCGTTATATCAGTCGCATTAATATCGATATCAATGCGGCCGTCGTCTTTAGCAAAGTTGCTCATTTATGCTTCTTTATCAGCAGTCAATGTCGACGCATACGTATGATCGGTTGCAACCGTCTCACCGATAGCATCCAAGTATTTCTCGGCATCAAGCGCTGCCATACAGCCAGTGCCCGCAGACGTAATGGCCTGACGATACACGTGGTCGGCCACGTCACCGGCGGCAAATACGCCTTCGATACTGGTTTGAGTAGCATTACCATTTAGGCCACTATTAACAACAAGATAGCCGTCTTTCATGTCCAACTGGCCTTTGAACAACTCTGTATTTGGCTTATGACCAATGGCGACAAACATACCCATGGTATCTAATTGCTTGGTGCTGCCATCAATCATAGATTCAATGATCAGACCATTGACGCCCATATCATCGCCGACCACTTCTTTGACTTTATGGTTCCATTCGATTTTGACGTTACCGTTTCTGGCTTTCTCAAACAGCTTATCTTGTAGGATTTTCTCAGAGCGTAAACTGTCGCGGCGATGGACTAGAGTAACTTCAGAAGCGATGTTTGATAAATATAAAGCTTCTTCAACGGCGGTATTACCACCGCCAATGACGGCGACTTTTTGGTCTTTATAAAAGAAGCCATCACAGGTGGCACAAGCTGATACACCTAAACCACGGAATTTGGTTTCTGACTCTAAGCCTAAATACTGCGCAGAGGCACCCGTTGAGATAATTAGGGCGTCACAAGTATAGCTACCATTGTTACCAGTCAAGGAAAAAGGACGCTCATTAAGATTAACCTCATTGATATGGTCATAAACCAATTCAGTACCAAAGCGCTCAGCATGGGCTTTCATACGATCCATAAGCGCAGGACCGGTTAAATCATGAGCATCGCCCGGCCAGTTATCGACCTCAGTGGTGGTGGTCAGCTGACCGCCCACTTCCATACCAGTCACCATCACAGGCTTTAGGTTGGCACGTGCAGCATAAACGGCCGCGGCGTAACCGGCAGGACCTGAACCTAAAATAATCAATTTTTCGTGGCGTGGAGCCGTATTATCAGTTGCCATAAAATTTCCTTGCTAGCTATCAGAATAAAAGCGATTAGAATGAAAGATATAAAAAGTAGAATGATAAAAGTGCGTCATATAAACGACAAATATTATAAAAGATAGTCGCTAAAAGTAGCGATGAATATGGTTTTTCTCATTGCTATGTGATAATAACATAAGGGCAGATAGCAAAAAGTGCAAGTTTGCTAAAACGAATATGGGTATCATTAGAATTAAAGCATCATGAGCTTGAAAAATAGGCCTGAAAACATGCCAGCTAAAAATACGGCATCTACAAATACTGACTCTAAAAATATAATGCCTGAAAAAACAATGCCCAAAAATAATCGTATTTCTTTTAGCGCTCAGCCATTTATTACGCAAAGGTGTAGCGAATGTTCGGTTAATGAGCGCATTTTTTGCTAAACCACTGATGAATTTATTTTCTTACCCTCTTTCTTGATAACGTAGTCGCCACTACGCCTATGTATTTGTTATTATAAGAAGTTATGCAAGGGGTAGTAGTAGCTAGAGTAAGTGATTTACTTATATTGGTATATTGTCACTTATCAGCATAAAACCATTTCAGTATAGTAAGCATAACTAGCTTTATTCATAAACTGGCGACCATTTAATATTAATAACGAGTATTAACAACAAGGCAGATCTTACGTGATATCAGCACCACTTATTGAGTATTTAAAAAAGGGCATATTTACCCTGCTTGGGTTAATACTGGCGGTTTATTTATTCGTCATTTTGATGACTTATACCGGTAATGATCCGAGCTGGTCGCACATCAGTAGTGATATGACTGCCGTGAATAATATGGGCGGCGAGATGGGCGCGTGGCTGTCTGATTTGCTCTATAGCTTCTTTGGTTTTGGAGCTTGGTGGTTGCTGGCGTTTTTGGTTTATGAGTCGGTGCTGATTTGGTGGGATAACAAACCAACGTTTTGGTTATTACGCTTAGTTGCCTATGTGTTTTTGCTATTAAGTGCCAGTGCCTTGTTTGCGCAATTGGTAGCGCTGGTACAGCAAGTGGCAGATCCAATGGTGTCCGGCCTTAAAGGCGTTGCTGGTGGTATTATTGGCCTTGAGCTACAAGCACGTTTGGCACAGCTATTATCGCAGTGGGGCAGTGTGACCTTTTTAACGGTATTTGTGATAATTACCGCCACTTTTGCCTTTAATATTCATTGGCTAGCGATTTATCAAAAAATCAAAACATGGTCATGGCGTGATGCTGCGCTCCAAGATAATGATAGTGAACGCGATAAGAGACAAGCCGCGCAGACAGCGTCTGAACAACAGCAAAATGATGCAAGTGTGAGCGATGAAAAAGCGGCGGCAGCATTTGAGCAGTTACCATTAGATTTGCCAACTGCTGACCATGCAAATCATGCTCAAACAGCGGATAAAAGTGGTCGTTTTAATAACGTGTTGAAAGATTTTTTAGCGACGTCGGGTCTAGGTGCTAGCGTCAAAGCGTCCATGTCGGCTGCGGCAGCAGTGGCACAAACTGCAACCAGCAGCACAGCGCAGGATGAGCAACTACAAACGGCTTCAGCTAATGCAAGCAGTTTTAATCATGTTAACCAACAGCAAGTGTCAGCGCCTACCGCAAATCCTGTGATGGCGCCTGCGCGCAAAGTTGAACCAAGTTTTGCTTGGAATGATGCCGATACGGTCGATGATTTGTTGGCAAGTGAGGCCATTGCGGGTCAAGATACGTTTGTTTATGATGCAGCTGCTGCTTCAAACACGAACGTCCAAGGTTTCGATAAATCTGCTGCTGCGCCTAATACTTCTGATAACATTGTTAATGATGCTGCTGATCAAGATGAAATGACAGAAAGCGTTGATAGTTTAGCAGTCGATAGCTCAGCAGTTGATAGCTTAGTTGATGCTTGGCTAGCAGAACATGCGGCGGTCCCAGTAGCGCCTAAGTTAGAAGAAGATAAAACCTTGATTGAAACGCCTGTATTAGACACCTCGTTTGATACCGCAGCACAGGAACAGAAAGCTGATCACTCATTAAATGTTAATTCATTAAATAATGTGATTGATGACTCAATAGATGACCTTTCTGAAACTTGGTCTATCGAACAACCCGATTCTTCTTATGATACTGAGCCTTTAGCTAAGCATGAAACAGTCAGTACATCGGCAGTAGATTTTGCTGCGCCAGTGGATGCAGTTGGTGACGTTGCTAAAGTTACTGATATGACACCGACCAATACGCCGCCTGCCAATCCTAAACTCGCGCCGACAGCAGCAACTGGCATTGCAGCAACGGGTATTACAGAAACAACGGGCACTGCAGCGACAGCTAGTGTTGCACAAACAAATGCTTCGCCGGTCACCGCCACTAAACCTACGGTAAGCTTTGCGGTGCCAGAAGGCGATAGCAGTAATCATATTGCTGACATGATGCCAGAAGATGACAGTCGAGCTGACGACACTGACCTGCCTGTGATGCCGCATATTAGCGATGATGCCGCCTTCAGTCAAAAATCACGCTCGATGCAAACGGCTGCTTATCGCAGTAGCCTTACACCTATCCCTGAGATTTCTATTTTAGATAAGCCAGATCCTGACCGTAAGCCGAGCTATACATTGGCCGAGCTTGAGCAGTTGTCCGAGCTATTAGAAATCAAATTGCAAGAGTTTAATGTCAAGGCTGCGGTGGTTAATGCCATCCCAGGTCCTGTAGTAACGCGCTTTGAAGTAGAGCTTGCTGCTGGGGTAAAAGCCAGTAAAGTGACGGGTATTTCACGCGATTTGGCGCGTTCGTTATCGATGGCGTCCTTGCGTGTGGTCGAGGTTATTCCGGGTAAGCCGTATATTGGTATTGAAGTACCGAACAAGCAGCGCGAAATGGTACGTTTGATTGAGCTGTTAAATACGGAAAAATTTAACGACCCTAAAGCCCAAATCAGCATGGCGATGGGTAAAGACATCGGCGGTAATCCGATTATTACTGACCTTGCTCGTGCGCCGCATATGTTGGTCGCTGGTACCACAGGCTCTGGTAAATCTGTATTGGTCAACTCGATGCTACTGTCGATGCTGCTAAAATATACGCCGAATGAGCTGCGCCTTATTTTGATTGATCCAAAGCAGCTTGAGCTTGCCAACTATAATGATATTCCGCATCTGCTAACGCCAGTGGTCACTGATATGACCGAAGCCGCTAGTGCCTTGTCATGGTGTGTGGCGGAGATGGAGCGTCGTTATCAGCTGATGAGTTTATTAAAGGTGCGTAAACTTAACGAGTTTAATAAAAAAGTCATCGCTGCTGAAAAATCGGGCAATCCAATGCTAGATCCCTTATGGCGTCCCAATGATAGCGTCAGTATTAGCCAAGCGCCAAAGCTAAAAACCTTGCCAATGATTGTCATTGTCGCCGATGAGTTTGCCGATATGATTATGCAAGTCGGTAAGCAAGCCGAAGAGCTTATCACTCGTCTTGCACAAAAATCGCGGGCAGCAGGGATTCATTTAATGCTTGCCACCCAGCGTCCGTCGGTCGATGTCATTACTGGTTTGATTAAAGCCAATATTCCGGTGCGTGCAGCGTTACGGGTGAACTCAAAAGTAGATTCACGCACTATTCTAGACAGCGGTGGTGCCGAAGATATGCTTGGTAATGGCGATATGCTGTTTTTAGGACCAGGGCAAATTGAGCCTGACCGTGTGCATGGTGCGTATGTCAGTGATGAAGAAGTCAACCGTGTTTGTGACGCGTGGCGTGAACGCGGTGCGCCCGATTATATTGATAATATGGCGGGTAATTTTGAATTAATGAGTCCTGGCGGTGGTGCTAGTGCGGCCAATGCTTCTGGCGAAGACGACGACCTTTATAATGATGCCGTGGCATTTATCATGGAAACGCGTAAAGTATCGGCGTCTAGTATTCAGCGTAAATTTAGTATCGGCTATAACCGCGCCGCGCGTATCGTTGACTCAATGGAAGAGGCGGGACTGGTCAGCTCAATGGGAAAAAGCGGTAAGCGTGAGTTGTTAATGTAGCACTTAGATAGCATTAGATAGCATTAGATAGCATTAGATAGCAAAAAGGACGAGTGACGAAAGTGGCTCGTCTTTTTTATTGGGAAAAGATGATATAGGCGATCCGCTATAAAATGAACGCAGAGCTACTGGTATTCATTTTGCGCAGCCTCTGTCTGCGTAGGCACAGCAAGCAAGGGAAATTAATACCAGTAGCGCGTTATAATATTTGTACTTATTTCATTTAGCCATTTTTAGCCCATTTAGATGTCCATCGATTGAATTGAGGACACGCCCTAATACCCAAATGACTAATGAGTTTGTTTATCGATTATAAACAGCGGCTTTTTATACTAAACTGGTGATGGTTTATCAGATAGATAGGCATAAATTCTAAGAATACACCTTAACGCAATTACTCTCCAAGGAAGGTCAGTTATGTTTAAAGAATATACCCAATATGATGCGATAGCGTTGGCAGCATTGGTTAACGCAGGGGAAGTCAGCGCCAAAGAACTGCTCGATGCAGCAGTTGAGCAAGCCAATCAGCTTAATCCTAAATTAAACGCTATTATC
Organism: Psychrobacter sp. ANT_H3; assembly: GCF_027919975.1. NCBI lineage: Bacteria > Pseudomonadati > Pseudomonadota > Gammaproteobacteria > Moraxellales > Moraxellaceae > Psychrobacter > Psychrobacter sp. ANT_H3. Next base: position 8,416 of record NZ_JAQISM010000019.1, read on the forward strand.
CATCGTTTTGATGAGCGCGCTTATGCGGCGGCGCAAAAAGGCTTACCAGCAGGCGTATTTAACGGCGTACCTTATTTGCTCAAAGACTTATCCTTTTATTTTGCGGATGAGCCAATCACCATGGGTAGCCGTAGCGTCAATATCGTGCCTGATGCTGACAGTGAAATCGTTAAACGCATGAAAGCCAGCGGCGTAAATACTTTTGGTAAAACCAATACGCCTGAGTTTGGTTTGATTATCACCACTGAACCAAAAGCGCATGGCGCCACCCATAATCCATTTAAAAAAGGCTATAGCTCTGGTGGTTCATCGGGCGGTAGTGCGGCGGCTGTGGCAAGTGGTATCGTACCGATGGCAGGCGCGGGTGATGGCGGCGGTTCGATACGCTTTCCTGCTGCATGGTGCGGCGCGTTTGGACTCAAACCTAGCCGTGGTCGTAATCCGATGGGTCCAGCCATTGGTGAAGGCTGGGAAGGGGCGGTCGCTGACCATGTAATTACGCGCTCAGTACGGGATAGCGCAGCGATGCTAGATGCGACTAGCGGTGCGGAAATCGGTGCGCCTTTTATCATTGCCCCGCCCAATGGGACATTTTTGCAAGCAGCGATGCGCGCACCACGGCAATTAACCATTGCCCTGCATCAACAGCCATTGGTGGCCAATACCGTGGTTGATAAAGAGGTACTCGCTGTATTAGAGCAGACCGCTAAGCAGCTAGAAGCCATGGGACATCGCGTGATACCGGCTGAGCCTAATATCAATATTGAGCAGTTTTGGCATGATTTTTTAGTGGTAGTCTGCGCCCATACCGCCTTTACCATCGATTATGTCGAGCGTTGTTATGGCGCGCAGCATATCCAAAACCTTGAGCCACAAACCTATAATATGGCGATGCTCGGACGCTCATTATCCGCCGTTGATTTGGCGCATGCTAAGCATGGCTGGCATCATAGCCAATATCAAACCGGTTTATTGCTTGAAACCTACGATATGATTTTGTGCCCAACCGTACCGACCCCTGCCGTTAAACACGGCGTACTGCCGCCAAGCCGTATGGATGAGATGCTCATGCGTAGCGCAGGTTTACTAAATAAAGGCATTGATATGGGTAAATATGCCTTTAGCTCAGGCGTGATTGAAAAACTCAGCTCACCCGTACTCGGTAAAATGGCCTTTACTTTATTAGGTAATATTACAGGGCTGCCAGCAATGTCATTGCCTGTTGGGATGAGCAAAAAAGGCTTGCCAATTGGTATGCAGCTGATTGGGCGTATGAATGATGAAACGACACTATTTAGTATTGCTGGCGAGATGGAGCGCGCGGGGTTATTTACCAAACCTGCCTTTGAGAAATAGTCTTATATGCTCGCAATAATTTCTAATAAATGTATTTTATAAAAAGCGTTTTGATTAAGACAGCTTAATCAAAACGATAAATATCCATACCCAAGCTATGGTGCGCCATGCTTTGGTGTACCACAGAGACGCGTTGACCCGCACCTAAAGCGAAAAATAGCGGCAATAGGTGCTCATCGCTTGGGTGTACGTTTTGATAATTAGGATACTGCTGCCAGTCTAAGGCGCTCGGAATGTCTGTTTTGAGCTGTTGTAATAGCCAAACTTTAAAGTCTCTAGCGGTTTTATCGATACTTTCTGCTTGCCAGCGTAGTGCTTGCAAATTATGGGTGATACTTCCTGAGCCAATCAAGAGAATTTGCTCATCCCGCAATTGCGCCAGTTGCGCGCCCAATTGATAACAAGCGACACTGTTATAATGCCGTGGTAGCGATATTTGCACGATAGGGATATCAGCTTCTGGATACAGATGCAAAAGCGGTGCCCAGACCCCATGGTCACTAACACGCAAAGGGTTTACGCGGCAGGTGATACCGCGCGCCGTCAACTGCTGTGCTAAAGTTTCAGCAAGCGCTGGTTGTCCGGCGGCAGGGTATTGCAACTCATACAGCTCAGGTGTAAAGCCGGAAAAATCATGCCAAGTTTTAGGTTGCGGATTGCTACTGATTTCAAGCTTTGCCGACTGCCAATGCGCCGACATAATGATAATAGCGCGCGGCTTAGGTAAATTTTGCCCGATACGTGCTAGCGCGCTGGTTGTCGCTGACTGCTCGATTGCAAGCGTCGGCGCCCCATGCGAGATAAATAGTGCGGGCAATTTTGGTCGCTTCGATACTGTCGCTGCCCTCGATATCGCAGGTCCATCTGCCCAAGCAGCCGCTGCCGTGATAGGCGTCGGCTTTGAGTTCGTTAGATGTTGGCGTTTGGCATCAATATTCGGATGAGCGCTGAATGCTTTAGGTACTGCAGGTTTAGGATGTTTCATGTAGCATGTATTAGGGCGCGCGCCTATATTTCAATCTGTTTTGCGATTACGATTACTCATTGTTTTTTAGGTAACGCAGTTACTCTTCTATAGCAAATAAACAATCTTTGTAAGCGTTTTAATTACTACTTTTAATTACCGCGATGATAAGGGTGATTGTGATTGATACTCATCGCCCGATAAAGCTGCTCCATCAGCACCACGCGCACCAGCGGATGCGGTAGGGTCAGCGCGGATAACGACCATTTTACATCGGCTTTTGCCAATACTTCTGGCGATACGCCGTCAGCACCGCCGATGACTAGGGCAATATCGTCGCCTTGCTGCATGCCATCGGCCAATTTATCGGCCAACTGTTCGGTAGAGAGCATTTTACCTTTGACATCCAGCACCCAAAGTTGCTCACGCCCTCCTGCCGCATGGGCGGCTAATATCGCCTGACCCTCTTGCTCGCGGTATTGCGCCAAATTGGCATCTGACGGATTTTTGGCACGTTTTGCCGCCGCAATTTCTACAATTTCGGTGCTAAGCATCGGCTGAATACGTTTGAAGTATTCATCAAAACCGGTTTGTACCCACTTGGGCATTTTATTACCGACGGTTAATATTCTTACTTTCATAATACATACCACTTTGATCATTGAGTAAATGTAACAAAAGAATTCTGCGCTTAAGTTATTGTAACAAACAGACCTTTTACAACGCATAATTTTGTGCTTTACTAGCATTCGACAAACAGTTGTTCTTTATTTTGCTGGTTTTCGCTTATCATTATTAAACACTGCGCTATAAAATAGTGGCAGAACGTTAAAAGCAATAAAGTAAATGAACGAGTAATGACCCAAGCTATAAAACCAGTCATAAAATAACGAGCAACACTGTGAGGTCTTTATGATAAACCAAAAGACAGTTTGAAACATTTTTTTAAACGAAAGGAGTCGTTCATGAAACGCACTATATCAAGTCTAATTGTCCTTAGCGCAGGCGCGCTGCTCTCTACTTCTGTGTTTGCTGTTTCGTTAAATGGCACGCAATGGCAAACCATCGATGATAAAACCGGCGAAAAAAAGGCCGTCATTCAGTTAACGGAAAGCGGCGGTAAAGTGTCAGGGAAAATCATTAAAGTGCTGAATAAAGAAAAGGCGGATGCGCTTTGTACCAAATGTCCTGGTAGCCTAAAAAACAAACCGGTTGAAGGCTTACAGATACTCTCAGGCTTAAAAGCGGATGGTAATAACCAATGGAGTGATGGCAAGCTGGTCGACCCTGAATCCGGTAAAACCTATTCTGGCAAATTGACCCTAAGTGATAATGGTCAAAGTTTAAAGCTCCGCGGCTTTGTCGGTACCCCAGTCTTTGGTCGTTCGCAAACGTGGCAGCGTATTAAGTAGTTTCCGCACTAGGATTGTTATTGATAAATAACGATTATAGCGGTTAGTAAGAATTGAAGTTAAAAGAAAAGGATAGTCGGTTTATAGCGGCTATCCTTTTTTATACTTTCAGTTTCAGCAATCTTTAAATTTTGCCAATTATTTTACATAAGTGGGGCGATGGTTTCTGATACCGTGTTTTCTTCGCTTTGATGATTGTCATTGTTATCAGAAGAGGTAGGTTTTGGAATAATGGTCAGCTGAGCATCCGATTCAAAAACGATCGCCTCGACATCATCGAAGCTATTCACCCCTTCAGAACGCATGGCACATTCAAGCTCTTGACGGGTCAAGCGCTCAGCACGCATCGCATCAGGTAAAAACTGCCCTTGATAAAAGACAATACGCGGCTCGGATAAAATAAAGCTGCTAAATTGCGGTGAAATAGAGGCGTATTTGGTGACCAAAAACTGCATGACATACAGCACCAAGATAGAAGAGATACCTTCGATAAGTGGAATGTCTTTAAGCAAAATGGTGCTGGCACCGAGTGAGCCAATCATCACGGTGACAATCCAATCAAAGTTATTAAGCTGCGAAGTGGAGCGTTTTCCAGAGACTTTAGTGATGATAACAATCAAAACGTAAACCGTTACCGCCGTCAGCACGATACGTCCGAGCTTGTCTATATTGTCGAAAAAAAGCATGTCCATTGCTTGAGCTCCTATTGATTATTTATGTCACTTAAATACTACTTAACATGAAACCTTATAGAAACAGCGTACCGTAATTTACTCATGCGTAGGACAAAAACTTTGTATGCGCTTGGATAGTGATAAATAGGTAAAGCTATCGGCTGTTTAAAAGCGCTAAGTATTTCAATAATAATTAAATGGTTTTGCGCTTAGGGTCAAGTAAGTGATTGACGGCCCAAATGCTAATGCGCGCACTGACTAAGCTCAGCACCAGTATCATGACCAATGCTGAAAGCAGGGGTAGTGGCTGCTGCATGCTCATCTCCATCAACACTTCACGGCTCACCGCATCAAATAAGAAAAACCAGATACCCAAGAAATAAATAATCGTCAGTAGCCAAACCACTGCAACGCCGCCAAACATTAAGCGGTTAATCTCGCCTCTATCTAGCGCGCGCTGCTGATGTTTGATAAATTTATGCACGGCAATATAAGCGCCGATGACGATAGAGATGACTGTGACCAGCTGCGAGTTTAAGGCAAGTTTGGTTTGAATCATCATGAATATGGCGCTAGCTAAAATATAACCAACGGCAAAAAAACCAACATATTGCGTCATTTTAGGTTGAGTGGCTTTTGGGTTTGATAGCGGTGTCTTGCTTCCCGACTGACTAGCTCCTGACCTACTCGGAGACTTGCTAAGCTGCGTTGGTTTACGTGACATAAAATGACCTTTATAAAGGGGTGAGCATAGGGTTTTTAAAACAAATAGCGCTAGAAAAATAGCAGCTAATACACCATTATCAATGCTGCGCCGTCCAATCAAGCATCGCATCTAATACGGGTCTGGCAGTATAAGCGTTGAGCGCTTGGTCGCTATTAATCAATCCGACCACTACATAATCCTGTCCAGATAAGCCTTTAACATAGCCTGCCATCGAGGTGACGTTATTTAACGTGCCGGTTTTTATCCAAGCGCGACCGATGGCTTGCGACTCAGGCAAGCGCTCGCTATGGGCGCTAATCGTACCACTGACGCCAGCGATACCTAATGAGCTTACGTAAGCATCAAAGCTTGGTTGCGCATAAGCGTAGGTTAATAGCTCACTTAAATTTTCGGCACTGATGGTGCAGTCGCGGCAAAGTCCTGAGCCATTGGTTAAATGCGGCGGCGGGCTAGTCAGCTTGGTTTGCCACCAATGATTAATCGCTTGTAGCGCTTGTGAATAATCGGTCGCTGGTGGCTGACCAAATTGATATAAGCTCGTTGCTTGCTGATGAATGACTTTATCCGTATCAGTGCTTTCTTGATTAACGTCTACTTTATTAACGCCCGCTTTATCAGTATTTACTTTATCGCTGCCAGCTTTATTAATGCTAGTGCTATTAATGCTGGCTTTATCATAAGCGCCAATAGAGAGCGCCACTTGCTCAGTCATCACATTATTAGAGAAGTGATTGATATCATAAATCTGCTGGGTAAGGTTTAAAGAGGGATAACTGACAATAGGTAACGGCGATATCGCGATAGCGGCCAGACCACGTGGCGACTTTCCTTCTTTAATGTTTTTATTAGAAAGGTAAGGTTTTCCTTGGCTGATGACTTTACCAGTTAATGTATTACCAAGCGTTTGCCATTTAGAAGCAATGACGCGGGCGGCGAAATCTTTGGCATCAGGATAGGCGACATAAAAAGCATGCTCACCGCAGCTATCGGGCAGATTGGCATTGAGCGTCAGCTGGGTCGGTTGCCACTGCGGCGCTAGGCTATAGCGCGCTTGACCGCAGGCAGCTGAGCGTATATTTATCATACTGGGCAATTGATAGTTTGCCAATTGCGGCGTATAGGTCAGCTGTGCGCGCGTATTATCTAGCGGGTAGCTTTGGATACCGATACTGCTAAAGTTAACTAAAAAACCATCAGGGCTGGCGTTATAAGGTCGTAGTGGTGAGTTATCAAAGGCAGCAGGATCTTTGCTCACATTTTTAAAGATTGCGCTATCGACAATAATATCGCCGTTAATATGGCGAATACCAGCTGCTTGCACTTTATACAGTAATTGCTGTAAGCGCTCGTGGGTCATTTTCGGATCGCCACTACCTTGAATAATCAAGTCGCCATAGAGCTTATCGCCGATGATAATGCCCGTATGATAAACGCGGGTATGCCAGACAAAGTCAGCGCCCAACGTATCTAATGCAATAAAGCTTGGAACCAGCTTCATGGTGCTGGCAGGCGTGCGCGCGATATCGGCTTGATGTCTTAATAACGGCGAGAAAGAGATTTTAATAGTGGCATTGTTAGCGGTAGCGTTGCTAGCATTTCCTTTACTACTTTTATTAGCGCTATTCTTGTCAGGATTGTTTTTATTAGGCACTGAAGATGTTGATTGGCCGTCATTTGGCAGTAGCGATGGAGTACTTTCTAAACTTTGATAAGTATAAGGGTCATCGGTATAAGCATGGAGTTGTTTTTCGTGTTGCTTAATCGTCTGTTTTTCGATAGTCACTAATGGGCTTTGATACACGGTAACTTCTTTAGGCTTATTGTTTTGAGTTACTTGTCTTTTGATGCTATTAGGGTCAGCAGAAACATTATCAACACTTAATGATTTTGGCTGGCTATCGATGTGAGAGTTGCTAATACCTTGTTTAGGACTATTAATCACCTGAATCGGCGCAGGCAAGCGACTGGCGTTTTTATCACCCACTGGGGTAATGACGATACTGATATCGGTAGCGCTTAAGTTTGCTCGGGTGAGCGCCGTTTGAATCGCTTCTGGCAGGGCAGCTTGAGCATATATTGGTGTCAACATAGCGCTGACAAATAATGCTAACGTGGATAACGTGGCTAGGTATTTGGCAGGCTGATTCAGCGAGCATAACGGCTTAATAAAAGGCGTCAATTTGGCAGTAGTAGTAGGGCGATTATTAGTTTTAGAAGTGGGTAGCATGAGCAGTCTATCATCAGGTGGCAAAAACACTCTATGGTAACATGAGTTGCTATTTTCGCGTAGGTACAGCATTTGTATAAATGCAGCGTACGGCTAAAATCTGTCAACAGGCTTAAAGGTAATGGTTTAAAAGTTTTTGAGTGGAGAATTATAAAAATTATAAATGATAATGCTTAATATGTATTTTTTTAGTATTTATCGTTTATTAGCCATCAATTTTAACGCATATGCAAAAACGCCATCGCGGTCATAATAGCATCATTATAAGCATCATGAATGCCAAGCTCAGGAATCTCATAATGCGCTAATATTTTGGTCAAATGCTGCGATTGATTGGGGTCGCCCTGAGCAAGATTGCCCATGCGCCGACTGTATAACAACCGCACATCAATGATCTTATTTGGCAATGTCGTACCCATATAGCGCTTAATCAAAGGGTTCAAAAACCCTGTATCTATCTGCGGGCAAAACCCAACTATCGGTCGATTATCAATAAAGGGCAGCAGTAAAGCGAGCATCTCATCATAGCTCATGCCGTGCTCAACATCAGCGGTACGCAAGCCATGAATCACAATGGTGTCACGGTCAGGCATGACAGGCGGTCGGCAAACCAGATGCAGACCATTGCCCGTATCGATGCTATTGCCATTGATATGAATCGCGGCGACAGACAGCAAGTGATGCTTTTTTGGATTGAGCCCCGTCATCTCGCAGTCAATCGCTACCCATTCATTAGCCAAAGGTTTATCAAACATTGATGCCAGCTCAGGGCGCTGCAAATGTGTCTTTTGCCAATGAGAAGATAATTGTTTTAGCCAACTCATTTTATTTTTACTCCCTTTTTTTGTTTACTGGCTGACTGAATGGTTCTGATTGTAATGGTGCTAATTAAATGGTCCTGAGTAATCATGGCATACTTCTAACCAAATTCCAGTTGATAATGCCGACTGAGCTGACCTTTAAAACTTTTGACCACGGCCAAACACTCTTTTAATAAATCTCGCTCAAGGGCAGATAAAGTTGTCGGATCGACGTGCCGCGCATACTTATCATCTGTCAATAGGGCAACGGATAAACGCTGCGCCATAAAAAACTCTAACGCCTCAAGCAGAGTATCAGCACGCTGCTGGGTCAAGGCACGCGCTTGCACCAAGGCTTTCAGCCGTCCTTTACTACTGGGCGCATCAAAAATATCGTTTTCTAATGCCAAAGTACGAATACCATGCACCAATGGGAAAATACCGGCTTTTTTAAGGTCGATATCATAAGAGCTAGGTTTGCCGCTAAGTAACGGCACAAACTTTTGCCACCATTGACCGACATCGCCAAATTGTAGAGCAGCTCGGGCGAACTGACGTACAAACATCAGGTCTGATTGGCGGTGGGCGATTTTTAAATGTTCGCGGACATGGGTCAGCAGCGACTCATCGCCGCAGACATACTCGCCATCTAATATCGCCGACAGATAAATACTGTGTATCGGGTCGGTATTTCTAAACCATAAGCCAATCTGCGCTTCAAACTGCTTAAGCGGCTGCCGCCACATTGGATTGGTCATCATGATATTGCCATCGCAAAGCGGATATCCTAATGCGGCTAAATGATTGTTAAAGGTTTCAGCGAACTGGGCCAAATCAGGGTGGGTATAACCATCACGGATAATCAGCGCATTATCTTGGTCGGTACGCATGATTTGCTCGCCGCGACCCTCGGAACCCATGACGATAACGCAAGTATTTTTCATTACTTCATCAGGTACGATAAGTTGCCACAGCTTGGTAAAAACTTGCGCGTTAAGCGTTTGTACCATGCGGCTGACGTTACCGATTTTTACCCCATTTTGATGCTGCGCGCGAATATAGCGCCCAATAAGCTCAACCGCCGTATCTAAGCTTGGCAAGTCTTTTGCTTTTTCAATCTGAATACTAATCAGCTGCGAATGATGACCAATATGGGCGAGCATATCGCTTTGCCCAAGTACACCTGCGACTTCACCATTAGCGTCAATCACAGGCAGCCTATGGATACGGTAGCGCGTCATGGTCAATAGCGCATCGCCAATCTCATCATGAGCATCGATAGTACGCAAATTGAAGCTCGCATAACGCTGGCAAGGGGTTGTCGCCGGATTTTGTTGGTCGCTCACCGCGCGGCAGATATCGGTATCGGTCAAAATGCCTAACGTACGACCAGAGTAAGTTTTAGGGGTTTGCAAACGGCCATTATCACTGTCTAAGTTACTATTTAAATCGCTATCTAAATCATTATCTAATGTTTGCGTGTGTGCTTGTGTTTGAATAGGGCTTAATTGGTCGAGCGGTCGCACCAACACATGCTTGAGCCCCTCCTTAGTCATAATATGCGCAGCGTCGTATAGGCTGCTGGTGGCGTCGATGATATGCACCGGCAATAAGCGGACATCAATCACCGGCTGCATCATAATCTGCTGCACTTCTTGCTGCTCATTATAGCCATGGTAGCTAGCGGTACTTAAACGCTGGCTGCTACGCCGCTGCTGCAATGCTTTTAGGCGTTCGGGTAAATCCTCTGATAGTAATTGACGCACCAGATGGTTTTGCGCACTTATTTTATCAATGGTTGCGCCATTGACTTGTAGCAGCAGCGTGTCTTCGATAGCTCGAAACTCGTAGGGCGATATCGGGTTTTTACTTGGAGGTTCAGCACGGCTAAGGAGTGCGTTAGTTGGCTCGCTGCTTTCTGGCAAATCACCTTCTATAAGTGATTTTGGTAGCCGCCGACTGTCAAACCAATCGTTGCTATTAAGATGGTCGGTATGATTGCTACCTAAATAGGACGCGACAAACTCACCATCAAGCAGCTGCTCGATTTGTCCTTTGAGTACCACATAAAAGTATTGCAAATCGTCGGCAGGCAAGTACTCATCTTTAGCAAGATAACGAATTTGGGTATTTTTTTTGATACTTTGGCGTTCAGCCGCGCTTAGTACATCAAAGGGCGGCTGGGTAAAATCAAGATGGGGCATGGCATCATCCTTGATGGCATATTTAACAAAAAATTTAATAAGAAAGGTTTTACAGTTTTCCTGATACTAAATAAATAGAGAAACTGAGACGCGTTATTTTTACTATAGCATTGTTTGATAAACAGCATAGCAAGAAACCGCCAATAACCATGATAATATTGTGGTTATTGGCGGTTTCTTGGTAGTATGCTAATAATTATCAGTGGTTCTAGCGCTTAAATTGTCTTTCAACAAGCTTTTAAGCTTGTTTTTAATATGAGCTTTTAAGCGCCAAGCAATCGACGAATGCGACTGATGGCCTCGCGGCTTTCTTCAACGCTGGCAACCAAGGCAATGCGTACATAACCTTGTCCTGGATTTTCCCCATTGACCTCACGTGACAAGTAACGCCCAGCCAGCGCGTGAATATTCGCTTGCTCGTACAAGGCTTTGACAAAGATTTCGTCATCGCCATCAAACTGCTCAGGTACTTTTATCCAGAAGTAAAAACCTGCTTCTGGCATGCGTAAATCAAGTAATTCACCAAGCTCCGACATCCATAAGGCAAATTTTTCTTGGTAGAGTGCTCGATTATGCGCCACGTGCTTTTCATCTTCCCAAGCGGCGATGGAAGCAAGCTGATGCGGTATCGGCATCGCGCAGCCTTGATAAGTGCGATATTGCAAATAAGGCTGCAAAATACTGGCATCACCCGCGACAAAGCCTGAACGCAGACCGGGCAAGTTTGAACGCTTAGATAAAGAGTGAAATACCACGCAATTTTTAAAGTCATGACGACCAAGCGCTGCGCAAGCTTGCAATAGACCAATCGGCGCGCTATCAAAATACAGCTCGCTATAACACTCGTCACTGGCAATGACAAAACCGTATTGGTCCGATAAACGCAATAGGTACTCCCAATCGTCCATGGTCATCACTGAGCCAGTTGGATTGTTCGGACTACAGACAAACAATAACTGCGTGCGCGTCCAGACGTCTTTTGGTACGGCGCGGTAGTTACCTTTAAAATCATTATCAATGGTGCAAGGCATAAAGTACGGCGTCGCTTGTGCCAGTATCGTCGCGCCCTCGTATATCTGATAAAACGGATTGGGCATCACAACCGTAGGTGGTTGCGCAGATTCCGGCATTTTTTTACTGGCTGACTGATTAGAAATGCCTTCGGATAACTCGGTTGGTGTATGGTCAATCACCGCTTGCACCAAGCTAAAAATCGCCTCGCGCGTGCCCATGACTGGCAATACTTGGCTATGAGGATCGAGATGATTTAAAAAGAAGCGCTTCTCTAGCCAATGGGCGATGGTTTGACGCAGCTCGAACAGCCCGTTAGTGGTTGGATATTGGCCTATTTTGTCCAAGTTTTCGCGTAGTACGTCCAACACAAAGGCGGGTGGCTCATGTTTTGGCTCGCCAATACCCAGCTTAATTTCACTGTGGTTATGGGCTGGCGTACTGTTGGCAAGTAAAGTCGCTATCTTAGCGAACGGGTAAGGATGCAGGGTCGTTAAGTTGTGATTCATAAGGAGGCTAACTATAATGGACAATTAATAATAAAGTTATAAAGAAAAATTACATTTGAGCAGTGTAGCACTTCTCTTATTTTTTGTCTTTTTCTTCTCATGCTTATCATTGTCCATCAAAAGCAACCTATTCAAGCGATTTAGATCGGCGATGTTTGAAAGACAGCGAGTAATGACAATGCGTTTTAACAATGAGTTTTAACAATGAGTTTTGAGTCTAGGGAATTTTCATCATGCTATTAAGCATCGATAAGATTGAGCAGGTGTAACTTATTAACCAAGCAAAAAATAACTGTCAGCAGCAACGACAGATTATTTTAAGGATACTTTGATATGTCTAGTGTTTTACAAACTGATGAGCGCAGCGCTAAAGATATCAATGACAAAGATTTCGATGGGAATCAGCGTGCCGAGCTGTACGCGCAATTAGAACAACGCGAGCACGTCTGGTGGCAAGCGCGGCAGCAGCTGACGTTGTTAAAAGAAAGGCAGATGTTTTGGTTTGGCGATAATAGCTTTATGATGTGGCTGCTTTGGCAATTGGTCAGCTATGTTATTGTGGCGATGGTACTGATGCTGCTAAGCAAGCTGTTAGATATTTCGCTGCCTTTATGGCAGTATATTGGCTTATTTGCCATACAGACGCTGATTTTTATCGGGATGCTTTATTTTAAAGGTCGATTTGCCAACCATCTACAAAGCAAAATCAATCAAGCCGATGTATTGCGCGAAGAATTGCTTAATGAGATGACGATTTTGGCGGCAGATAGCCTATATCGTGATGTGCATGCCAAGGCGCCGATTTCTTTACGGCAAATCTATGAATATTACGATGGCAAGTTTCGTTTGGCAAGCTTGCAGCGCTTATTACAAAAAGAAGTGGAGGCTGGGCGCTTGATACTTGGGCAACAGCAGCTAAAAGCGCAGACATTGCCGTTAGAGCTGGCTGATGATGAGCTGAAAGAAAATGCCAGTGAGATCATCTATAAAAGTATATTATAGAGTTACGCTATTTATAAAATAGTTGATTGGATAATCTGCTTTAAAATATATGCCCTCTTTATATGAACCAGGTTTTATCTTATAAAAAAACGCTTGATAGCTATTAACTATCAAGCGTTTTTTGTCAGTGTTTAACGGTTAGATTTTTACTCTTTTAACAATAAATATTTAAGCTCAAAGAAACATAAATAAAGCACCTAAATATAAGCGCTTCAAAACAAAATCGACACCTAAAGAGTGATGTGCGACTGGTTAAATTTTCCTTGCTGGTTGTTATCACAGAGGCTACGAAAAATTCATCCCAGTCGCACTGTCGCGGCTTTAAAATGAATATCCTAGATACATTAAGCCTCGTTGCGAATGCTAAGACTTTCTATCAATGTCGCTTTTAACGTCTCAAGCTTATCAGCCGATAATGCCAAATCGTCTTGATCACTGATATAAAACATATCTTCGGCGCGCTCGCCTAACGTGGTAATACGGGCGGCATGCACCTCAATCTTTTGTTGTAAAAACACTTGTCCGACGCGGGCAAGTAAGCCTGGTTGATCAAGGGTTTCTAAACTCATGATATGCTGATTTGAGGCTTCATTAAACTCAAAGTTAATCGTCGTTGCCACATCGAAATGTCGCAGCTGCCGCGGGATTTTGCGATGCGTCAGCTTAGGAACGGTCGGATTTTTAAAAGCATCGATTAAGCGCTGTTTAAGTTCTTGTTGGCTGTCGATATCGACCAATAGCGTACCGCTACGATCGAGCAATACGTAGGAATCCAAGGCAAAATCACGGGTGGCGGTAATAATACGCGCATCCAATACATCTAGATTCATCTGATCAAAGACTGCCATAGTAACGGCAAATAAATTGACCTGATCTTGAGTATAAACAAACACCTGCACCGCATCCAGTGCCAGCTCACGATGCTCGCGCAATACCACCAGTGGCGTGCTATCGGCATCAGAGGCGCGACCAAGGGGTGGATGGTTTAAGATAGCTTCGGTATGCCATAAGATATCTTCTGCAATCTCGCGCAAGAAATACTCATCACCCAAGTCATCCCACAGCCTTAAGACTTCATCGCGATTCATATGCTGATTGTCAACATTATCAAGCATGGCCAGTGCTTGTTTGCGCGTGGCACTAATCATATCTTGGCGGTTGGTCGGCGCGTCGATATCGGCGCGTAAGATGCGCCTAGTTTGTGAATACAACTGTTTCATCAAGGTCGCGCGCCAGCTGTTCCAAAGCTGTGGATTGGTGGCATTCATATCAGCAACTGTCAGAACATACAGATGGTTTAGATGGGTAACGTTACCGACTAAATCTGCAAACAGCGTCACCACTTCGGGGTCTGAGATGTCCTTTTTCTGTGCTGTCATCGACATCAATAGATGATAGCGGGTCAGCCAGCCGACCAAATGCGCGTCCGCGGTACTCATACCGTGGGCAAGACAAAATTCAATCGATTCTGTTTCGCCAAGTAAGCTATGGTTGCCGCCACGACCTTTGGCGATATCATGGAACATCGCCGCCAATACCAAAATCTCTTTGCGCTCGATACGCTGAAAGATAGAGCTGACCAGTGGAAATTCTTCAGAAAAGCGCGGATCGGTAAAACGATGCAAAATACGAATTAAAAATAAAGTATGGGCATCGACCGTATAGCGGTGAAATAAGTCGTACTGCATCAGCCCTGTTACTTGGGCAAAAGCAGGAATATAGCTGCCCAAAACGCCATAACGATTCATGGTGCGCAGCCGATGAAATAGGTAGTTTTGTTCTTTTAAATTGGCTAAAAAAAGCGCCTGATGCGTCGGGTTGTCTCTGTAAACCTGATCGATACCGCGCGCCGCTATTTTTAGCGCGCGCAGGGTATGGGTGCGGACATTTTTGATGCCGTATTGACCCATGAGTAAAAACATCTCTAAAATCGATTCTGGGTGCTGGGCAAATACCCGATGATGCGACATCGCGATTTGTTCGCCGACTTGATTGAAGCGGGCGTTAATCGGGTGTTTTTTTGGCCGCTCTTCGTCCGGTAATTGCGGCTCTATAATCGTCTCATAATAATGATTGGTCAGCATCTCAGATAATGTCGATATCTGCATGGCGCAGCGATAATAATCACGCATAAAGCGCTCAACGGCAGCATTAGGCTGATCATCCGGCTGTGTCTCATAACCCATTAACTGGGCAATTTCACGCTGATAATCAAACAACAGCTTGTTTTCATTGCGACCGGTCAGCTCATGTAAATAGTGACGTATTTGCCATAAATAGCCTTCGGCGAAATTTAACTCATCAAACTCTTTTTCCGTTAAAAAGTTTTGTTGTACCAAGTCATAAAGCTTACTGACCCGAAAGTAGCGCTTGGTCACCCAACCGATAATATGAATATCACGCAGACCGCCGGGCGCGGTTTTGATATTGGGCTCAAGATTGTACTCGGTGGCATTGTGCTGTAAGTAACGCGCTTTTGCTTCAGCGATTTTTACCTCATAAAAATCACGTGGCGACCATTGGGTATTGACGATTTTATGGGGTACTTCTTGCAGCTCCTCATTGCCGATTAACAGCCGGGCTTCTAATAGGGTGCTTGCAATAGTATGGTCTTGTGCCGCTTCCAAGCACTCACTAACGCTGCGTACGGATAGGGCAGGCTCAAGCCCAATATCCCATAGTAGCGCGACTAAGTTGTCAATTTTCTCACTGCTATTAGCCGTAATCTCATTTGGCGTTAGCAGCAAAATATCGACATCTGAATATAATGACAGCTCACCACGACCATAGCCGCCGGTGGCAAACAATGCCAAATCGGTCTTATCAAGCTCAAACCAGTTAAATAAAGCAATCAGTAAGTCGTCGATGACGCAGGCGCGCGCCGTGACCAATTGGCGAATATTGACGCCGCGTTCGAGCGCGCGGCTGATATCGTCATTGATTTGCAGTAGCCATTCAGGAAGTGCGGCTATTGCTATATCCGTTGCATGAACGGCGTTGCTTCTCTCGCTGTCATCTCCTAGCGGTGAAACAGTTGCCACGCTATCGGCTGAGAGTAAAGGCATGGGTGTTAAATCAATGGCCGCGACATCACAATTAAACATGAGTGTTATCCAGTTAAAAATTTGCAAATGAGGGTACTAAAACGAACGTGCTACTGAGAGTATTAACAGTACTGTCATCAAACTTAGCACTAAAGTTATTATTAAAACTACCACTAGAGCTGACATTAAAATTATCAAAATGAAAATCAATAAGCAGCATGGTCAATATGCCTGAATTATAAGGCAAAAAAAAGACCGCCTAGGCGATCTTTTATGATATTACTGGGTCAAAAAGCTTAAGTCTTCTTCGGGGCGAGTGGTAAATACCTCACAGCCATTGTCCGTCACCACCATGGTATGTTCCCACTGCGCTGACAGCTTACGGTCTTTGGTGATGGCCGTCCATTCGTCCGGTAAAATCTTGGTCTGCCACGTACCTTGGTTAATCATCGGCTCAATGGTAAAGGTCATGCCAGTTTTTAGCTCAAAACCCGTGCCTTTTTTACCATAGTGCATGACTTGTGGCTCGTGGTGGAATTCATTACTGATACCGTGTCCACAGAACTCGCGCACAATACTAAAGCGTTCCGGTTCGACCACTTCTTGGATAGCCGCGCCGACATCGCCCAAGCGTGCGCCGTTTTTGACCACACTCATACCAGCATAAAGGGCTTCTTGCGCCACTTTGCAAATACGCTGCGCCATGATTGAGCCATTGCCGACAATCCACATTTTTGAGGTATCGCCATAATAGCCGTCTTTAATAACCGTGACATCGATATTGATGATATCGCCATCTTTTAGCAGCTTGTTGTCGGTTGGAATACCGTGACAAACCACATGGTTGACCGAGGTACAGATAGATTTTGGGAAGCCGTTATAGTTAAGGGGCGCAGGAATCGCTTCTTGTACATTAACAATATAATCATGGGCGATTTGGTTTAATGCTTCGGTGCTGATGCCCACTCTGACGTGTTCGTCGAGCATTACAAGGACATCACTGGCAAGTTTACCAGCCACGCGCATTTTTTCTATGGCTTCAGGAGATTGGATAAGGGATTTTTTAGTCATCATGGTCGTACTTATATTTATAGAATTTGGGTTGTCAATTATACCATAAATGTAGTAGGCACTGTTTTGCAAAGTGCTTAGCGAGTTTGTACGCATCTACCAAATCAGTGCAATATACTGATAGCAATCGTCTCAGCACATTTATATGCATATACGTGACTATAAAGTCATTGAAATAGGCTTTAGACGTAAAAAAGCGGTTGAATGTTGCAGATTATAGAAGTATTGTAATTTTGTTTGCTAAATGAATTGGCAACGGTTTTTAGCGCTTGGTGCAGGATGCAATAATTGAGCGCTAAAAAATAAGCACTAAGCGTTAAAAAATAAGCACGATAAAAACCTTTTTAAACCCCCGTTTTTACAATAACAAGGATGTTGTTATGACTCTCAAAGACCGTCTTCGCGCGCCGCTCACGCCACGTGCACTTTTACCATCATTAGGTGCCGCAGGCTCTATTGCCGCTGGTGTGCTGCTGATGACCTTGCAAACCACCTCCGCCCAAGCAGCTGGACAGTATTATAACTGCGCCAATCCAACGGGCTGTAAACTGGTCAGTAGCAAGTATTTTACCTCAAGCCATACCGATACCAAATATCCTGTCGTAATGGCACATGGGCTTGGCGGCTGGACGAAGCTGTTTGGCGTGCTTGACTACTTTTATGGCATTCCTGAAACTTTGATGGCAGGTGGCAGCGAGGTTTATAGCACTAAGACCTCCGCTGTTAATAACAGTGAAGTGCGCGGTGAGCAATTACTACAACAAATCAAAACCATTACAGCGATTTCAGGTAAACCCAAAGTAAATTTATTTGGTCACAGTATGGGCGGTATCGATATTCGTTATGTCGCTGGTGTGGCGCCTAATTACGTTGCCTCTGTGACCGCTGTTTCAAGTCCCGAGCAAGGCTCAAAAATGGCCGACTGGGTCATTAAGCAAGTCGTGGAAGGTAGCGCGAATAGTGGCTATGCTGAAGGTGAATTTAACGTAGGCTCTCAGATTGCTTTAGGCTTCTTTAAGTTCGTTGGTGGCTTCATGGACGTCGGCTCGGGTATCAGCTTTAAAGAGATACAAGAGCAAGATGGCTGGGAGGCGGTAACGGCGCTATCTACTGCGTCTTCGGCGAAGTTTAACGCCAAGTTTCCAGCCGCTATGCCTAGCAGTTATTGTGGTCAACCTACCAATACTGAAGTCAACGGTATCAAGTACTACTCTTTTAGCGGTATCGGTCAAGTGACCAATGGCTTAGATCCCAGTGATTATCTCTTAGCATTGACTGGGACCACCTTTGATGGCGAGAGCAATGATGGTTTGGTTTCTGCTTGCTCTAGCCGTTTAGGCTACGTGATTCGTGATGACTATAAAATGAACCATTTAGATTCGTCAAATCAAGTATTGGGTTTGACGGCATGGGGACAGCCTAGTCCTAAAACTTTATATCGCGATCAGGTTAACCGCTTGAAAAAAGCCAACTTATAAAGCTAGTTTTTAAAGCTTGTTTTAGAGCTTATATATAAGTTAGCAAATTAACCGCTTTTAAATAAAAGGGTCAGTTCAATAGTGACCCTTTTATTTTATCCCATTTTATGGATAGTAACTCCCTATATAAACCGCTTGATTAAATAAGATATTGTCGTTATGTCACATAATCGCCGTGTACCATTTTTGCCCGTTATCATCGCTGTCATAGTCGTTTTAGTAGGAGCGATTATTTGGTGGTTTAAGCCGAATAATGATAGTAATGCTTATTCTCAAGAGCAGTCTACAGCGCTGGACAATCAAACAAGTGCCAGCTTTACAGACGAAGCAAATGTTAATAATGGCATTGACACATTATCTCAGCAAAGCAGTAGCCAATTTACCACAGGTCTTGAGAGTCTACCGCGCTCCTTGCAAGGGACGGATGTAGATGGTGAGATTATCATTGATGAAAATAAGCAGCTGGTCGTTACTGAAGGCTTAAGGCGCTTATTTGATTATTTCTTATCGGCGCTAGGCGAAGAAGAGGAAGCCGTCATTTATGCTCGGGTGGAAAGCTATATCCGCAGTCACACGCCAGAGCCAGCGGCAAGCCAAGCGGTGACGATATTTGACCAATACGTGGCCTATCTTAAAGCGATTCCTGCTATAGAAAACCGTTATGGCAACCTACAATTACAAGCGACAAAAACTGGCGAGCTGGATTTAAACGTGGTAGCACAGCAAAAACAAGACGTCGCCAAATTGCGCCAGCAACATTTTGATAAAGCGACCATTAAAGCCTTCTTTGGGGCAGAAGATGAGTATGATGATTACAGTCTTGCGATGGTCAAAATCAACCAAGACAAGCAGCTCTCTGACGCGCAAAAAGAAGCGGCCAGACAGGATTATATTAGCCGTATGCCAGACAATGCGATTAAAACCAATATCGCCCAGCAAGCCAATTTGGAGGAGTTAATCAGTCGTACAGAGCAGATGCAGGCGCAAGGCGCAACGGCTGAAGAATTATACAATATGCGCCGTGCTTTGGTCGGCGCGCCAGCAGCAGCAAGGCTTGCACAGGTCGATCAACAAGATGCTGACTTTGATCAACGTTTTAAGCAGTATCAAACACAAAAACAGCAGCTGTTAAGTCAAAATGCAGATAAAGTACAAGCCCAAACTCAAATCAATCAAATAGAGCAGCAATTATTTAATGAGACAGAACGCAAACGCTTAGCAGGATATGCGGCTTTGCAAAAGCAAAAGGCAGCTGCCTTAAATTCTAGTGTCAATTCCAATCCTAATTAATTTAATGCTCGATAAAGGCTTGGCTTCGAAACGAACTATTGGCTAAAGCGTTAGCAGGTAATACTTATTCATACAAGGTGCGTTAGCAAAAAAACCATACAGTGGAACAAATATCGCGGTAATCGATACCCAATCTATAATGACAGTCAGCTATCATTTGTGCATAATAGCGCCATTGTTTAGGTTAATGAAGAAGACAATAAATTAATCATAATAAAAATGCATACTTAAAATAAAAGATAATGACTACTTTTTTATTTTGAATGTTAACCATTACAGGAGCTAATATGAAAAACATGACTAAAATGATGATGGCTGCAACCCTTGCTGTTGGTACACTTGCTGCAGCAGGTTGCCAAACCACGACCCCTAGTGTTACCGCACCTGTGACTCAGCCAATTACTGCTGATGCCCTACAAGCACATAACTGGCAGCTTGTCGATGCTAAGCGCACCAATGGCGAGAAAGTAAGCCAATTATTCTTTGATCCAGCAAAACCATTAACGCTAAAATTCTTTAAAGATGGCACCACCAACCGTGTAACCTTTACCAATACTTGTAATAACATGGGCGCTAGTTATAGCGTCGTAAATGGTAATGTTGTATTAGGTAATGTCATGTCGACGATGATGGCATGCCCTGAGCCACAAGCCAGCTTTGATACCGCGACATTGGCGACGGTACAAGGTAAATACAGCATCAATAATAATGCTAATAATGTACCTGTTTTGACTATTAAAAACGACAATCAAGTCGCTTATTTTAAAGCCGTTGCTAAATAGAGCAGTCTGTAAATAACTGATTTATTTAATACAAATGCTATAAAATTTAATATAAATAATGCCTCACTAAGCAGTGGGGCATTTTTTTATCTAAAATTTGCCATGGTTTACGCTACACTGTCATGAGCTGCTAAACCAAGTATTCAGGTAGCAAAGTATTCAGGCAGCAATGATGTTTTTATGCTATTCATTTTTAACCTGATTTACTAAGATTCTCAGTACGCAATAATCAACATTTTATTGGACGTCATCTTATGTTTAACATCTTTGTATCAAAGTCATTCTTCGATATACGTACGCTGAGTAGCATCACGGCGATAACGGCGTTTAGTTTGTTAGCGGGTTGTCAAACATTAACAACAAATAATATGACTCAGACACCTGCTGATATGCGTGCGAGCAATCCACTGACGGCGCGCATGCCAGTGATAGATCGGCAAGGGCGCATCGCTTATGTCGAAGAGCAAGGGTTTGGCGCTGCAAAGATATCGACACTTTATAGCATTCGTCCTGATGGCAGCGACCGCCAATTGATAGATCAATTAAATGGCTATATCTATGCGCCAGCATGGTCAGCAGATGGTCAAATGCTGGCCTATAGCAAACAAGCAGCGCGCCAGCATCCTAAAATTTATATTTATGAGCGCAAAAGCAACGCGCAACATCTAATCGTAGATGCGGAGGGCAGTAATTTATCAGCCTCATTTTCGCCTGATGGGCAAAAACTGCTCTATAGCTCAACGGTTGGTGGTAATGCTGATATCTATGAGATGCGCCTAAGTGACGGCAATACCAAACAGCTGACCACGCTGCCAAGTACTGAGGTGCAGCCAAGCTACGCTGCCGACGGGCAAAGCTTTGTTTATACCAGTGATAAAGTTCGCGCTGGTCGCCCAAGTATTTATCGTTATAACTTTGGCACGGGTCATGCGAGTATTATACCGACAGCCGGCTATGCGGCCAGTCCGCAACTGAGTTTAGATGGTCAACGTTTGGCATACCTCAATGGTCGTAAGGCGGCGGTGATGACGCTCGCCACAGGACAAGTTATCAATCTAGCAGAAACGGGACTAGACGAGCCCGCGCGACTGTCGCCTTCTGCACAGTATGCTGTCTATCCTACCAAGCTTCCACAAGTGAGCGGTCAAAATGGCGGTAGCTTAGTTATTCACTCATTATCCGGTAATACAAGTTATGCGATTAGCAGTAGAACGGGCGGGGTAGTGCGCTCACCCATT
This sequence comes from Psychrobacter sp. ANT_H3, assembly GCF_027919975.1. Taxonomy (NCBI): domain Bacteria; kingdom Pseudomonadati; phylum Pseudomonadota; class Gammaproteobacteria; order Moraxellales; family Moraxellaceae; genus Psychrobacter; species Psychrobacter sp. ANT_H3. The sequence continues at coordinate 30,205 of NZ_JAQISM010000019.1, forward strand.
TGGGGTCGTTAAAAATTTTTTAATCTAAAGGTAATAAATATCATGGCGCACAAGAAAAAGAATGTCCGCAAAAAAGAATGTCCTGTCTGCGAGCGTGAGTTTAGTTGGACTAAAAAATTGGATAAAAACTGGGAGAGCATGGTCTATTGCTCAGACCAATGTCGGCGTATTAAAAAGTATGAGGGTCTAGATCATCAAAAAGAAGATAAATAGGCGTCAATAGTGAAGTAAAGATATAAGGGTAGAAGGGAGCAGACAATGGCACATAAAAAAGTAAATTTACCGCAAAAAATCTGCCCCGTCTGCCAGCGACCGTTTACATGGCGTAAAAAGTGGGAAAAGGATTGGGAGCAGGTGATTTATTGTTCTGATCGGTGTCGGCGTGGGAAAGTAAACTAAGTTACTCCAAAATATTAAGGCAAAGTATGAGCAAACATTTTGAACATTCAAGCTTCCGAGAAAAGCTTATTGAACATTTATTTATCGGTGAAATGCTTAAGTTATCGTGGCTAAAGGACGATTGTCAATTAGAAGTCATGAAACCTGAAGTTGATAACGCAGGTTGTGACGTTGTTCTTGAAGACAATAATATTATTCGCCATATTCAACTAAAAACTTCAAAATTAGGTGCTAAAGCGTCAGGCCAAAAAGTGAATGTTCGCTTAGCCACTAAGCCTTCGGGATGTATTGTTTGGATAGTATTTGATGAAAATACTTTAGAGCTGTGCTCGTTTTATTTTTTTGGTGCTGAGGCTGGAAGACCACTAACTGGACTAGAGAATGCTAAAGTTGCAAAACATACTAAAGCTAATGTGGATGGTTTAAAAGCTGAACGACCCAATATACGTATACTTAATAAAGGACAGTTTACTCGATACGATAGTATTGAAGATCTATATAAAGTTTTATTTTTTCCACAGAATTAGAGGTAATTCGATTCAAACCTTGGTCTGAATCGAATACTCTATAGTTTTTTAAAAATAGTGGTTTATTGATTCTAAAATGAACATAACCAAATTATTAACCTACAAATTCGGATTTAACCACTTCTCAGCAGTCTTTATATCCCAACCTTTACGCTCAGCATAGCTCTCTAACTGATCGCTGCTGATTTTACCGACGTTAAAGTATTCACTGTTAGGATGCGAATAATAAAAGCCACTGACCGATGAAGCAGGCCACATCGCATAGCTTTCAGTGAGTCTCGTACCGATAGCATCAACGGTGCCCAGCCAGTCAAAGAGTTTACCTTTTTCGGTATGTTCAGGGCAGGCAGGGTAGCCAGGCGCTGGGCGGATACCGACGTATTTTTCTTTAATCATCTCATCATTGCTGAGCGACTCAGTCGGCTGATAACACCAATACTCTTTACGAATCAGCTCATGTAGATGCTCGGCAAATGCCTCGGCTAAGCGGTCAGATAATGCCTGCACCATGATGGCATTATAGTCGTCACCAGCGGCTTTATACTTTTCAGCTAATGCTTCTGTCCCAACGATTGAGACCGTAAAGCCGCCAAGATAATCGGTATGAGCTTCCGATGGCGAGATAAAATCTGCCAAGCTAAAGTTTGGCTTGCCGCTAGCCTTGTCACTCTGCTGACGCAAATGCTCAAATTGATATTCTGCTGTGCCGCCCTCAGTCGGTGCTTTGTTATAGACGGTGACGGTATCGGCACCGGTACGACGGGCTGGCATAAGTTTAAAGACGCCTTTGGCAACGATTAACTTCTCATCAATCATTTTTTGCATCAAGTCATTAGCATTCTCAAACAAATCACGCGCCGCTTCACCAACCACCTCATCTTGCAAGATTTTTGGATATTTGCCAGCAAGTCCCCAAGAGATAAAGAACGGCGTCCAGTCGATATAAGGCAGTAGGTTAGTGATGGGGTAATCATCAAATATCACTTGTCCAAGCTTATTAGGAACTGGCGGTATGTAATTGTCCCAATCATCTTTAAAACCAAGCTCTATCGATTCAGCATAGGATATTTTTGCCGCTTTTGGTTGACGCTTAGCAAGGCGCTCACGTACTTTGATGTATTCTTCGCGCGTCTCATCGATTAAGCCTTGACGGTGCTCTTTGGATAGCAGCTTAGTCACTACGCCAACTGAGCGTGAAGCGTCCGATACATAAATGACGGCATCGTTTTGATATTGTGGTTCGACTTTAACTGCCGTATGGGCTTTAGAAGTCGTTGCCCCGCCAATCATCAAGGGTAGGGTCATGCCGCGCTCTTGCATTTGCTTAGCGACATAGACCATCTCATCGAGGCTTGGGGTAATCAGACCTGATAGCCCGATGATATCGACTTCCTCTGCGATTGCCGTATCAAGGATTTTCTCACAAGGTACCATCACGCCCAAATCGACGATATCGTAGCCATTACAGCCAAGTACCACGCCGACGATATTTTTGCCGATATCATGGACGTCACCTTTGACCGTCGCCATCAGGATTTTACCTTTCTTTTCGCCCTCGACTTTTTCCGCTTCGATATACGGGTTTAGCCAAGCAACGGACTGCTTCATGACGCGAGCAGATTTCACCACTTGCGGTAAGAACATTTTACCGGCACCAAATAAGTCACCGACGATATTCATACCGTCCATCAACGGCCCTTCGATAACTTCTAGCGGCTTGGGATATTTCTCCCACGCCTCTTTGGTATCAGCATCGATAAAGGTCGTGATACCTTTTACTAGCGCATGAGCAATACGTTCTTCGACCGTGCCTTCGCGCCATGACATATCGACGGTGCTGTCTTTTTTCTTACCGCCATCTTGATAGCTTTCAGCGATGGTCATCAGACGTTCGGTAGCATCTTGACCGCTCTCGCCTTGGTTGCGATTGAGCATGACATCTTCGATGGCGTCGCGGGCTTCCTTTGGAATATCATCATAGAGCTCAAGCATCGCTGGATTGACGATACCCATGGTCAAGCCATTTTGAATCGCATGATAAAGGAATACCGAGTTAATGGCCTCACGAATCGGATTACCACGGAAGCTAAACGAGACGTTAGAGACGCCGCCCGATACCATGGCGTTTGGTAAATTATCGGTTATCCATTTGGTGGCATTGATAAAGTCAGCACCGTAATTATTATGCTCGGTAATACCGGTTGCAACCGCAAAGATATTCGGGTCAAAGATGATATCCTCGCTAGGGAAGCCGACTTCATTGACCAAGACATCATAACTGCGCTGACAAATCTCGATTTTGCGCTCATAGGTATCGGCCTGACCGTCCTCATCAAACGCCATGACGATGACCGCTGCGCCATAGCGCATACAAAGCTTGGCGCGGAGGGCGAACTCATCATAGCCTTCTTTTAATGAGATAGAGTTGACGACGGATTTACCTTGAATGCGTTTAAGTCCTTCTTCGATAATGTCCCATTTAGAGGAGTCAATCATCAAGGGCACGCGGCTGATATCCGGCTCACCAGAGACCAAATTGACGAAGTGAATCATCGCTTGCTTGGAGTCGAGCATGCCCTCGTCCATATTGATATCGACGATTTGTGCGCCACCTTCGACTTGATCGCGGGCGACATCGAGCGCTTCAGTATAAGCTTCGGTTTTAATCAAGCGCAGGAATTTCTTCGAACCCGTCACGTTGGTACGCTCACCAACGTTGACGAATAAGCTTTCGGGGGTAATAGTAAATGGCTCAAGTCCCGATAAGCGGCAAGCAGGCGGTATTTCAGGTATCACGCGCGGTGGGTAATTGGCGACCATCTCCGCAATCAGGCGAATATGCTCAGGCGTGGTGCCGCAACAGCCGCCGACGATATTTAGAATGCCAGCTTTGGCAAAGCCTTCGAGCAGGGCCGCCGTTTGCTCTGGTGTTTCATCGTACTCACCAAACTCATTGGGCAAACCTGCGTTTGGATGGGCTGACACATAAGTATCGGCGATATTTGACAGCGTTTGAATATGCGGACGCAGCGCATCAGCACCAAGCGCACAGTTAAAGCCAACCGATAAGGGCTTAGCATGGCGAATCGAGTTATAAAACGCCTCAGCCGTTTGGCCTGAAAGCGTCCGACCTGAAGCATCGGTAATTGTCCCCGAAATCATAATCGGTAATTCAAAGCCAATATCATCAAACACCCCCGTGACGGCAAAGATTGCTGCCTTAGCATTTAGCGTATCAAAAATGGTCTCGATTAATAGAATATCGACGCCACCTTCTATCAAAGCCAGTGTCGCCTCACGGTAATTAAGCACCAACTCATCAAAGGTGATATTACGAAAGGCGGGGTCATTGACGTCAGGGGATAATGAACAAGTACGCGACGTCGGCCCAATAACGCCTGCCACAAAGCGCGGCTTTTCTGGGGTCTTAGCGGTGTATTCATCAGCGGCTTCGCGGGCAATTCTCGCAGCGGTTTTATTGAGCTCAGGCACGAGGTGCTGCATGTCGTAGTCGGCCATCGATAGGCGCGTACCGTTAAAGCTATTGGTTTCAATGATATCGGCACCTGCTTTTAGGTGCGCGCTATGAATCTCTTTAATCATCTGCGGCTGCGTGAGCACCAACAAATCGTTATTACCGCGTACATCTTGCTCAATATCGGCAAAACGCTCGCCGCGATAATCGGCTTCCTCTAACTTAAAGGTCTGAATATGGGTGCCCATCGCGCCATCTAACATCATAATCCGCGCCGCCAGCTGCTCAGTAATACGAGCGCGCGCGGTTAACTGCTGCGCTTTATAAGGAAATACAGCAGGCGGCGTCAAAATAAAGTCACTAGCCGTGCTTGATACATTGGTGGCATTGGCTATATTGGTATTGATGACACCAGTATGATTATGAGAACAGGTCGGTGGGGTGGTGGTTTGAGTCATAGGAGCGCTGCTTATTAGAGTTAAGATAAGAAAAGAAAGAAGATAAAGTGTTCAAGATTTTTAGGGCGAGCTTACTAAGTTAGCTACTTATAAAATAGGGTGTACAAAACAATAGTATTGATAAAAATTTGGCTTAAAAATCGATAAGCAAATCTGGATTATTCTAGCACGAAACGGCTATTACTCGCGGGATTGTGCTTATTCCGCTTATTCCATTTCGGCACTATCACTGAGGCATCGTATTTGAAAATAACAAAAATGGATTACTATGACCAACTATCGGTGCACGAAATGAGCCCCGTATTAAGCGTTAAAATGCCATTAAAAGTACCAAATTAAAAATACAGTTATAACAAATCCTATTGCATAACGCAGCTTGGTACAAATGAATATCATTTGAGTAGACGATTACCTAAAGCCTTGATTTGTATTTATAAAGCAGCTATTTATACGAGGTTTTATTAAACTGTTTTAGTTTACACGTAAGCTACAAAAATTAGCCTAAACGCAAGTTTATAATACTTTGTGATATGTTAATTTAATTTCAGAAGGATTGACGTTTCATAAGCAATGCTTATTAGTAACTGTTAATGGTTTTTATTTGAGAGTGGTTAGCAATTAAGAATTAAAAACGGAATAGGCAAGGATTTTAAGGAAAGACAATCTGACCGTAAGAACGTAATAAAAATCCATAAATTGTAATCAGTAAACTATTCATTTATTAAACCATGCAGTCATTCAATCATTAAGGACAATGTTATGAAACTGATCAAAATCGCTACCCTTGGTACCTTAGCCCTTTCAATTGCCGGCCTTAGCGCTTGTAATAATATGATGCCAACCAAAAGCCCAACTATGAAAGCACCGATGCATAGCCAAGCTACCACCAGTATGAACGTGGTACAAATCGCTCAAAGCAATCCAGATTTTTCGCTATTGGTTGAAGCGGTGGTCGCTGCTGATTTAGCAGGCGCATTATCTGATACCAGTGCAAGCTATACGGTATTGGCACCGACCAATGCCGCCTTTGTTCAAGCATTACAAGAAACGGGCATGACCAAAGCTGAGCTGTTTGCCAACAAACCATTGCTCACTAAAATTTTGACTTACCATGTGCTAAAAGGTAACACGCCCGTTTATCAAAAACACGTCAGACCCGGTAATTACACCATGCTAAGTACGGATACATTGGTCATTACACCACAAGGCAGACTCATGGATGAAAATGGTCGCATAACCAAGATTCTAAAAACTGATATCGCTGCGAGTAATGGGGTGGTGCATGTGATTGATAGAGTACTGATGCCTAAATAAGTAATTAACTAAGTTCTTAAATAATAAGCTCTTATATAAGTTGTATAAATTCAAACAAGTATTTAATAAGCTGCTTATTTAGGTAGTACACAAGCTCATATACTACAAATGCTATAGTAGAATTACTTTAAAATCGATACAGTGCGACTGGGATGAATTTTTCGTAGCCTCTGTGATAACAGCAAGCAAGGAAAATTTATACCAGTCGCACATAGCTATAACGTATCGCTTTTATTTTGAACTGACTATATTGATAGCCTATAAGCCAATATTGGTTTTTAAGCTAAAAAGGGTTATTAACCTAACAAGGGCTTTGTACACGTGATCGATACAGTGTCGCTACCTAAGTAAGCACCAATTAAAAAATAATCAGCTAATATGGTAGTCATTGAAATCGTTGGTTTATTTCTAGGACTCATGAATTAACTAAGTGTTTAATTATTAAAATTTTACCTATTCACTAAGTTACTTATTTATAAGCCATTCACTCAAACCCTTATCCAACCTTTACCCATTTATAAACATCCAATCACCAACCATTTACCCCAAAGGAATACCCTATGTTAAAGAAGAACCTATTATCTATCGCCGTCGTTACCGCTGCATTGTCACTAGCTGCTTGTAACGATAAAGAAGCCGTTACCGAGCCAGTTGAGCCAGAAGCGACTACTGACGTCGTCGTTGAGCCAGAAGTTGCTCCTGAAGCAATGGCTGAAGCAGACGCGACTGCAATGCCAGCAGATATGGCTACCCAAAGCATTGGCGAGATGGCGGCCGGTAATGAAAATCTAACCATTTTAACGGCAGCACTACAAGCCGCCGACCTTGATGACATGATGATGGCAGAAGGTCAGTACACAGTATTTGCACCAACTGATGATGCCTTTGCTGCTTTATTAACCAAGCTTAACATCACCAAAGAACAGTTGTTGGCAGATAAAGAGATGCTCACTAGCGTCCTAACTTATCATGTCGTACCGATGGTAGTAAAAGCTGCTGATATCCCTTATGGCAATGCTATTGAAACCGCAAACGGTCAAACGTTCTCTATCAGCGATGCCAACGTCATTACTGATGCGAGCGGCAATACGGCTAATATCGTTGGCACAGATATGATGGCGACCAATGGTGTAGTCCATGTGATTGATAATGTATTGCTACCTAAATAAGCTGATTTCATCGCTATAAACAACAATAAAAGCATCTAAGTGTTTAAGAAGCCCAGCCACCGAGCTGGGCTTTTTGTATTTAATGACTTATTTCATGACTCATCGCAAAATATATCACAGTCTTTATAACAACCTTACGCGCATAAAAAAGCCCGAGACAATGGCCTCGGGCTTTTGTTTTTTTATCGATGCTGTCAATACTGTCAATACTGTCGATGCTATTAATGCAATACTATCAATGCCATCGATACTATGAATACTGCTTAGACAGCACTACAGTAGAGTGAACTATAGACGCTCTTTATGTAGTGGATCTTGGGCTGCCATTCTTTGTTGTTGCTTAAGATGACGCTCTTCCCAATAAGGCGCGTTTTTGATACCGAATTTTGCTGGATCAAACGTATAGTGCTTCACGCCAGCTTTACGCTGTGCTTCATAGTCTTTCAGCATGGTAAGCGTTGGACGGGCCACAAAGAAGATGACCAAAATACCAACGATATTAAGCCAAGCCATAAGACCAACACCGATATCACCAATCGCCCAGATATAACCGGCTGAGTTCAGACCACCGTAGGCAACCATCACCATGATTAGTACTTTAACTAAGAATAGACCGGTTTTATTGGCACCGCGGCTGATAAAGCGCGTTAAGTACGCAACGTTTACTTCAGCGATATAGTAGTAAGCCAAAATGGTGGTAAAGGCAAAGAAGAATACGGCGATAGCGATAAAGGTGTTACCAAATTGACCGTATACTGATTCCATTGCCATTTGGGTAAAGGCAGGTGAGTTAATCTCAACGCCCGCTGCAACGTTTTGTACGATGTATTGACCGTCAGGTAGCGTACCTTGGATGTTATAAGTACCCATGGTCAAAATCATAAAGGCAGTCGCCGAACAAACCAATAAGGTATCAACATAGACTGAAAATGCCTGTACCAAACCTTGCTGTGATGGATGCTCAACTTCAGCCGCACCAGCAGCATGAGGACCTGTACCTTGACCGGCTTCGTTAGAGTAAATACCACGTTTTACACCCCAACCGATGGCCGCACCAAAACCGGCTTGAGCGGTAAAGGCATCACCAATGATTAAGCCAAATACTTCTGGAATCATCTGGTAGTTTGTAAACATGATGACTAGTGCTAGGCCAATATAACCCAGTGCCATAAAAGGAACCGCATACTCAGTAAAGGTTGCGATACGTTTAATACCACCAAAGATAATAATCGCTAGCACCACTAGAATGATACCCAATGCGACAAGACGCATAGAGCCCACTTCTAAGCTACCGATATTCATCACGGTGCCTTCACCCATGACCTGTGCAAAGGCATTGATAACGCCGTTTGCTTGCACACCAGGTAAGAACATACCACAAGCTAAGATAGACGCGATGGCAAAAATAATGCCGTACCAGCGTTGACCAAGCGCGCGCTCAAAGTAATAAGCAGGACCACCACGATATTCGCCAGTGACGACGTCTTTTTCTTTATAAATCTGCGCAAGGGTTGATTCGACATAAGCGGTAGATGCGCCTAAGAATGCCACAACCCACATCCAAAATACCGCACCAGGACCACCGAAGCCGATAGCTGCTGCTACCCCTGCGATGTTACCCATACCCACACGACCTGCTAAGGATACGGCAAGTGCCTGAAATGATGAAATACCCTGTGCACTCGACTTACCTTTAAATAGTAAGCTGATCATTTCACTGAATAAACGTACTTGTACGAAGCGCGTCATGATGGAATAAAATAAACCTGCGCCCAAGCATAAATAAATTAATGCCGGGCTCCAGATAATTCCGTTTACTACATTAACTAAACTTTCCATATGTATATATTCCTAGTACTGTCTCAAAGTGGCTATATATGATGATGCTTAGAGTAAGTTTGCTATTTAATTTCCTTATTAAAACCAACTTCTCAAATAATCGGCATCTACTTAAGCCTATCGATTAAGTTTCATACGCGCTTAGCCACCAAGAATGGACTGTAGTTTTCTGTCTTTATCCGCTGGGTCTATTAGCAATATTGATCGCAGGCAAGCGCTTAGTGGCGCTAGCTAGTAATCAAATTTACCCCTTATTAACTGCTTATTTATAAATGGCAATAAATGAGCGACGGTTGCTATTCTTATCTATCTTTTTGCGCTTTGATAACGACGATATTTTGTTATCACGTCATAAATGCTTAAGCAGTTATCAATAGATCAGCGGATAAAGCAGGCGGTTATAATATTAAATCTCCATCCTCAAGGTGATGGCAATCCACTTTCTATGAGTCATATCGGTTGCTTACATCTCTATGCTAAGCTTGATAGGCAAGCATCTGTTTGCTTATCAAGCCTTTTTTAAGGGGTTGTTATCAATTCTCTAGTACCAAAAATGTAACAAGTCCACTACCAAATGTATTCAAACCGTACGGCTACGTAACTGCAATTTGCCATATTTTTTAGCCAATTACTAGAATTTTCTTTATAAAGGCGTTTATATAGTAGCGTCTAGTCACAGTGAATTTATGCCATAGGGTAATAAAATCCTTTGTTTATCACGCTTTTGTCATGACTTATTCAATGTTGCTGAAAATATCGTCAGGATTTATGAGTTAAGAAAGGTCGAAAAAAGCGCTCAAACTCTTGCTAGGAGCCGTGCCTTTGCGGTTGTGTTTTGGTAACGATGAATTGTAAAAGTAACCTGATAGCGCCATTATTAGCACAATGTATCGCAGGCGACACATTTGTAGAGGAGGCGATATACGCCTATATAAATGTGTATGATTAAAAAAGTGCTTAAAAAAACGTCTTGTTTGTTATTTATCATTTTTAGGAGAGTCAAAAATGACGCGTAAATCTATTGTAAAACCTATGTTGCTAGCAGCCGTATTGGCCACTTCTACCGTTGGCTTAACAGGTTGTGGTTATAACAATCTGCAAGCGCAAGATGAGCAAGTCACTGCGTCGTGGTCGGAGGTGGTCAACCAATACCAGCGCCGCTCGGATTTGGTGCCAAACTTAGTTAAAGTTGTGCAGCAATATGCTGAGCAAGAACAAGAGGTATTTACCCAAGTTGCTGCGGCGCGCTCACAAGCTGGTGGTATCACCATCACCCCAGAGCTGCTCAATGACCCTGAAGCGATGGAGCGTTATGCCGCTGCCCAAGACCAGATGACTGGGGCGCTATCACGTTTAATGGCGGTTTCTGAGCGTTATCCTGATCTAAAGTCAGATGCGCTGTTCCAAGACTTGCAAGCTCAGCTTGAAGGCACGGAAAATCGTATCGCTGTGGCGCGTAATCGTTATATCCAAGAAGTTCAAGGCTATAACACCACAGTGCGCCAGTTCCCAACCAATATTACCGCCAAAGTATTTGGTATGGATCCAAAGCCAAACTTTAGCGTCGCCAATGAAAAAGAGATATCGACTGCACCCAGTGTAGACTTTGGTGATGACGATACGAAGACCGCTCAATAAAGTGCAGTAAAGTAAAATCGTGGCGGATAAAAATAAGTGTTTATAGTGAATTGTTCTATTGAGCGCTTTTATATCCGTCGCCTTGCCGTTAGCTTGGTTTTGCAGCCATTAATTTAGTTCAGATGTTATTTGAGGTGGTATAGATTAGATGAATAATTCAAAAGCACTTTTATCCGCATTATTATTCACCCTAAGCATCGCTAGTGGCTCGGTGCTGCATGCTGCGCCCAATACCGATGCTAATACCAACGGCAGTGTTAACGATAATATTGCTGTCGCTAGCGATAGCGCCTCAGATATGCAAAATCGTAGTGTCGAGGATTTGGTAGCAATTGCCAAAGCCGCAGAATCTAATGAAGCCCTTAATGATGCCGTCTTAGGTAACGAAGCGATTAATGAGGCCATCATTGGCAATGATGCTATTAATCCCAATGCGGCAAACGCTAATAATGGTAGGGGCGAAAAAGGGACAGGCGCGTCGACAGCCACTAAACCAGCTGTGCAGTCGAGTGCTGAAAGTGTCGATGCTGATAAGCTCATCCTGAATTCACCCGTTATTGATCAAGCCAATATCTTAAACCCGCAAGAAAAACAACGTTTAGAGGCGCAGCTAAGAGGTATTTATCAGCAAGGTTTGGCGCAAGCTGCGGTTATCATTGTACCGACGACCAATGGTATGCCAATCTTCGACTATGCGTTACAGGTTGCCGAAAAATGGCAGCTCGGTAATAAAGACATTGATGATGGCTTGCTGATGGTCGTTGCCGTCAATGACCGCGATATGTACATTTTAACCGGTTATGGGTTAGAGGGTGTGTTGCCCGATTCTGCGGTCAACCGTATTATTCGTGAAGATATTACGCCGCTATTTAAGCAAAATAACTATGGCGCTGGGATATTGGCCGGCGTTGGTGCCCTGCAAACGCGTCTGACCGCTGACCCTGAAGTGTTGGCGCGTGCCGATGCGCAAGCTGCTGAACGCAGCCAAAGTCAAAGTGATATTGGTGAAAATCCATCACCGGTGTTTTTATTCGTGATGGCGATGATATTTGGTAGCTTTATTACCAGTATCTTTGGGCGCATCTTTGGTTCTATCCTGACCGCTGGCGGTTTCTTTGTAGGCTCGCTTGCCTTGGGCGGTGGTTTCTTTATGACCTTAATTATGGCGATATTTTTATGGCTGTTTTTAATTTCGCGCGGCTCAGGTGGCGGGCGCGGTGGTCGTGGAGGACGCGGCGGCGGTATGGTGTTCTTACCGGGTATGGGCGGCAGTAGTGGCGGCGGCTTCGGCGGTGGTGGTTTTGGCGGCGGCGGCTTCGGAGGAGGTGGCGGCGGCTTTGGCGGCGGCGGGGCAGGCGGCTCTTGGTAAAGGCGGTTTTGATAAAGGCATGTTAGGTTCAGACATTAGATGATTGCCAGCAATGGCGTACTTGAGGAAATAATATAATGGTAAAAAGCAATTCGTCGCAGGCAAGTTTTGCTCGTTGGTGGCGTCAAGTACTGTTTGTCCCTATGCTGCATAGCAAATGGCTAACGCCAGCGGCTAAAGCGCGGCTGACAGAGCAGGTGACGTTGGCTGAGCGTGGGCATCGCGGTGAGGTGTTTTTAATTATAGAAAATCACTTACCTGTCCAAGATGCCTATCGTCTTGATTGTCGTGATCGGGCGATTGATTTGTTTAGTGAATATCGCGTTTGGGATACTGAAGAAAATACGGGTGTTTTAATCTACGTCAATATCTGCGAGCATAAGCTTGAAATCGTCGCGGATCGCGGTATTAGCACGCATGTGAGCCCGACTGTGTGGCGCGCCATGTGTGAAAAAGCGGTCTCAGGTATTGCCAATCAAAAAACTGAAGAAAGCTTAGCGGAGCTATTAGATGAGGTAGGTCAGTTATTGCGTCAGTATTATCATCTAGGCGATGATCCCGCCGGTAATGAGCTGTCTGATACCGTGGTATTTTTAAAATAGTGTTTTTAATGCTGTATTTTTGAAATGGCTTTTATGCATTAGCCCTTATTATGAAGCAACCCTTATTATAAAGTCATCCTTATAAAGTCGTGTTTATAGCTGAATGCAAAGGTTTGCTGTTTGTCTATGGGGTTTTATGGCCAATTGAAATATAATAGCCTTTATAAATATACCCCGCTGACAAACGCAGCGCTTAATAAAAGCCACTACTGGAACACTATGATTGAATTAATAAAGAAATTACCCAAAGCAGAACTGCATTTGCATATTGAAGGCTCATTAGAACCGGAGCTGATGTTCAGATTGGCGAAAAAAAATAATATAGACATCCCTTATAATGACATCGAAGATGTACGCCGCGCCTATAATTTTACCAATCTACAAACCTTTTTAGATATCTATTATGCGGGCGCCAACGTCCTAATGACCAAAGACGATTTCTACGATTTAACGTGGGAATACATTCTTAAGTGTGTGGAAGACAATGTCATTCATACTGAGATATTTTTTGATCCGCAAACCCATACCGCAAGAGGCGTGCCTTTTGCAGCCGTTATTACGGGTATCAAAGAGGCACTCGATGATGCTAAAGAAAAATACGGCATCACTTCTTGTATCATCATGTGTTTTTTGCGCCATTTATCGCAAGAAGAGGCATTTGAGACCTTAGAAGAAGCGATGGCGTTTAAGGACGATATTATCGGTGTCGGTCTTGACTCTTCGGAGCTGGGTAACCCTCCTGCCAAGTTTAAAGAGGTCTTTAAAAAGGCAAAAGAAGCAGGCTTTACATTGGTCGCTCATGCTGGCGAAGAAGCCGATTTTTCGTATATTTATGAAGCGTTAGATTTACTGGGTATCAGTAGAATCGACCACGGGGTGCAATCGATAAAAAGTGCCGCATTGATGCAACGCCTAAAAGAGGAGCAAATGCCGCTGACGGTTTGCCCAAACTCTAATATCGAACTTAAAGTTTTTGATAGCTATCAAGCGCATAATATCAAGGCGCTGTTAGATTATGGTCTTAATGTCAGTGTCAACTCCGACGATCCTGCTTATTTCAAAGGCTATATCAATCAAAACTTTATCAATCTATGTGAAAATCTGCCGCTAACGGAAAACGATATCATTACTTTGGTAAAAAATTCTTTTAGATCATCATTCATAGATGATGAATTAAAAGAAGCGTACCTAGCGAGAGTTGATCTTGCGCTGCAATAAGCATTGATGTAGTAAGGCACTGACTGAATAAAGCATTGATTGTATATATCTTTAATAAAAAAGGCTTAACGGTTGATATCAATCGTTAAGCCTTTTGTTTTGTCATTTGCTATTATTTTAGGGTCAAGCGATTATAACGCAGTGATTTTTTGGATTAATAACGGCATCACCATTCCTGCTTTTTCCGCTAAGGTAATATCCACGATGGCATTGGGTGTCGGATTTGGGTTTATCTCGATGATTTTGGCACCATTATCTTTTGCTAGTTGTGCCAGCCCAGCGGCAGGGTAGACGAGACTTGACGTACCAATACTGATAAAAGCTTCACAATCAGCCGCCGCTTGTTCAGCCGTCTCCCATGCTTGTACGGGCAACGCTTCACCAAACCAAACGATATCTGGTCTAATATAACCATCACAATGCGGACAGTTAATCAGTACCTCACTATAATCCATAGTGTCGGCGCTGCTGTATGAGCCTCTAGATTGCTTCTGATAAGGTGTCTTACATTGGCTACAGCGATTACGCCATAGATGTCCATGCAGATGAGTGACTGTACTGCCAGCCTGTTCATGCAAGTCATCGACATTTTGAGTAATAAGCGTTATGTGCTGGCCAGATGATTGACTATGATACTGCCACTGCGCTAAGGCGTCATGGGCGGGATTTGGTTTTTTATCGGCGACCACTTGTCTGCGCCACTGATACCATGACCAGACTAGCTTTGGGTCACGTGCAAAAGCCTCTGGCGTCGCCAAATCTTCAGCGCCATAATTTTCCCAGAGGCCGGTTTGCTTATCTCGAAAAGTGGGAATACCGCTTTCTGCTGAAATCCCTGCGCCTGTTAAAATACAAATGCGCTGTTTTGCGCCAAGTAGTTTGGCCGCATGGTCGACTTCTGCTATTAACGCTGCTGATAATTCTGCTAACATGACCTAACCCTTATTAACAATGGATATAGACTTCTATGATAGATGGAATGTGGTGGCTTGTCATATTGCTGGCGGTCGTCGTTGGATTATGGTTTTTGGCAAAATCACGCGCACCGAAAGTCGCTGATAAGCACAGTCCAAAGTCGACAGGTATGAAAACACCGATAAATGATGCGCTGCAAAAAACCTCAGAGTTGGTAAAGCAGCATTTTCCTGACTATCGTGTCAACCGCAAAGCCAATCATTTGCTTATCAGTAAGCAAGATAAAAAAATTGCCATGATTACGATTGATAAAAAGATTGCCGCCGGTCAGCGCCGTTTAGGTGACGTACCCGTGATTAATTATCACCGTGTACCCAGCCGCGCTCAATTAACCGCAAATTTACAAGATACAGAGTAGTTTTATATAAATTGAATAGGTTTAACAACTCTATGTACAACATTTTATCGATGTTAGCGCACAGTTATAGGCAGCAGTTAAGAACGCCAAGCCTTGCTGTCAAAGGGTTATAGAGATGATAGGTGAGACTAGGAAAAGGTAAAATACTACTGATTATGGTGATTGGTGCGCTCGGCGGGAATCGAACCCACGACCCTCGGCTTCGGAGACCGATACTCTATCCAACTGAGCTACGAGCGCATAATTTATTGACTAAAAACGTACTAATTAACGCCCTGTATAAACGATGATGATTAGCTGTCGTTAATACTGCGAGACGTCTAAAAATTAAGACCGCTTAGTCTAACAAATAAAAGCCATAAAGCCAATGAATGAAGGTCGCTATTGAGGTTTTTTAAGAAAAAACACCATAGTCAGCAAACAGGCATGGCAATCTACCTGTCTTTTCCCTTATAATGTCAGGGAGAATCCATATTTATAATCACCGATTACAAGCGCGCCTGCATGCGGGATGGCTGTCTGCTATTGATAACTGGTTTGGTTGTCAAAGGAGGACAGACAGAATGTCCAAGCCGTGTCGGCCCTTGTATACGCAATAAGAGAACGTGACGAATGAGAAAAGTAGTTATGTTATCGGCAGCTGCCATTCTAGGAATCGCTAGTATCGCTGTGAGCCAAGCTGAAAGTGTTGTAGACACTCCTGTAACCATCTCTGATGTTGCAGAAGGGCAAGACGTTGTCGAAAATGCGCCGCAAAAACTGGGTGATGATACCCAAGCGGCTGCAGATACCACCGATGGGGCTGCACCTGCTGATGCCGCTGCGCCAGCTGAAGCAACTGCCGCTGCAGCACCTGCTGCTGAAGAGCCAATTCCAGAGGACACGCCGCAAGTACAAAAGCTGATTGCTTTGTATCCTAACTTGATTGCTCGTATTCAACCTGTTGCTAAAGTATGCTTTGAAGACGACGAAGTCTGTGACGTGACCGCACGTTCTGCTGGTCCAGCTGCAGGCGATGGTCCTCGTGATGGTAAAGATGTGTATAACGCTGTCTGCCAAACTTGTCATGCGTCAGGCTTACTTGGCTCACCTATGTTAGGTGACGCTGGTGCTTGGGGACCTCGTATCGCAAAAGGTACAGAGACTTTGTATACCCATGCTATCAATGGCTTCAACGCCATGCCTGCCAAAGGCGGCGCGGATATTCCTGATGAAGAAGTACAAAGCGCGGTTGATTATATGATTGGTGAAGCCAGCTAGTTTTTATTAGTTGCTAGTTATTAGTTGCTAGATAATAAGCTACATTTAGCCAAATGGTTTTTAGGCTGATGATTTAACTGTGTAAGCATGATTTATTGCTAATAAGTCTATTCAGCCTTTTAACGCCTGTATTGATAAAGCGTCTATTTCATTTAATGAGGTAGGCGCTTTTTTAATGATGAGTATTATCAATATGATACTTCTTATAGGGCACAGTTGAAATTCATTGCTAGTAGCCTCACTTTATGACATTACATCGTCTCTTCTAGATATTAGTATGCTAAAAAATACCAGTATGCTAAAAATCGCTGTCCATACAAATTTATAAACAATAAAGAGGTATTCATGTCTGAAGTACCAGCACTTGCTATTCAGAATTTATCCAAAACCTATAGCAATGGGTTTTCGGCACTCAAAGATGTCAGTTTAACCGTCCCGCAGGGTGGTTTTTTTGCGCTGCTTGGGCCAAATGGTGCTGGTAAGTCAACGATGATTGGCATTATTAGCTCACTGTTTAAGCCGACGGCCGGTAGCGTAAAGATTTTTGGCACGGATTTATTAGAAAATCCTTCGGTGGCTAAGCAATACCTTGGGGTTGTACCGCAGGAGTTTAACTTTAATCAGTTCGAAAAAGTGGAAGACATCTTGATTACTCAGGCGGGTTACTTTGGTATTTCTGCCAAAGAAGCACGTCCACGGGCAAAACGCCTACTGACCGCACTTGGCCTATGGGATAAGCGTGATAGCAAATCACGCGAATTATCAGGCGGTATGAAACGCCGCTTGATGATTGCTCGCGCATTGATTCATAAGCCAAAACTGTTGATTCTTGATGAGCCAACGGCTGGTGTTGATATCGAGCTGCGCCGCTCTATGTGGGAGTTTATGCAGCAGATTAATATCGAAGAAAACACCACTATTATCTTGACCACGCACTACCTAGAAGAAGCAGAGCAGCTGTGTAAGCGTATCGCGATTTTGGATCATGGTGAGATTCGTATTAATACAGAAATGAAAGATTTACTTGCTCAATTGTCGGTTGAGACTTTTGTTTTTGATTTAGAGACGCCGCTTACGCGTCAATTAGATTTGACTGGGATAACGGGATTGTCGCAGCCAGATGAGCAGACGCTGGAAGTGACTTTAACAGAAGGCGAGTCGTTAAATGGTGTCTTTAACCAATTATCAGAGCAAGGCATTACTGTGGCGAGTATGCGTAACAAGGCCAACCGCTTAGAAGAGTTATTTATGCGCTTGGTAGACAAAAATATCGATAGTGCAGACAGTATGAAGGAGGCAGGACTATGAGTCAGGACATGAGTGATATGAATAAAGCAGCACAGGTATCTCGCCCTCATGACGGCTTAACCATCGCCCAAAAGTGGATTGCATTTCGTACTATCTTAGTCAAAGAAGTGCGCCGGATTTTACGTATTTGGCCGCAGACTTTATTGCCGCCAGTCATTACCATGAGCTTATACTTTGTCATCTTTGGTAAGATGATTGGCTCACGTGTTGGTGAAATGGGCGGCGTGCCATATATGCAGTTTATCGTGCCCGGTCTAATCATGATGTCGATTATCACCAACAGTTACTCTAACGTGGTCTCGAGCTTCTTTAGTGCTAAATTTACCGCCAGTATCGAAGAGCTTTTGGTCTCGCCGGTGTCTAAGCATGCGATTTTGATGGGTTATATCAGTGGTGGTATCTTTCGCGGACTGGCGATTGGTATCATCGTCTCGATAGTGGCGCTATTCTTTACTGACCTTGGTATCGAGCATTTATTTGTGACGGTATTTACGGTGCTTGGCACCTCTATCTTGTTTTCATTGGGCGGCTTTATTAACGCAGTATTTGCCCGCTCATTTGATGATATCTCCATCATTCCAAGCTTTGTACTAACGCCACTGACCTATCTTGGCGGGGTGTTTTACTCGATGGAAAATCTGTCACCATTTTGGCAAAACGTTTCGTTACTAAACCCGATTGTCTATATGGTGAATTCGTTCCGTTATGGCATCTTAGGGTATTCTGACGTCAATGTTTGGTATTCGATGGCGGCTATTTTTGTATTCTGTGCGATATTTTATACCATCGCCTATCGCTTGCTCAGTAATGGTTCACGCGTACGCTTGTAGTATTTGCAGTTTAGCAGGTCGTGCTTTTACTGTCTGCTTGAGCTTATTGTTAAGTCACTAATTTTGTTAAATTTTAACGCTTTAATATTAGGAAGATAAATGAGTATTCACGGTATCTTGGGTGAGCAAACCACCGACTATCCGACTGAGTATAGTCCAGAGACGCTATATCCGATTGCTCGTAGTATGGGACGTGATGCGATTGGTTGGCATGATGATAAACTAAAAGTGGGCGTTGATTGGTGGCAGGCGTTTGAGATGTCTTGGTTAAATTCCCAAGGTATTTCACAAGTGGCTATCGCTCGCTTTGGTATTCCGGCAAGCTCGCCATTTATCGTTGAGTCAAAGTCGCTTAAGCTATATTTAAACAGTATTAACTTTACTGAGTTTTCTGGCTGGGACGATGTGCAAGCGCTGATAGCCAAAGACTTATCAGCCTGCGTACAAGCAGAAGTAACCGTTGAGCTATTTGATTTAAATGATGACCTGAACGATAAAGCAACAGGCTTATTGATTGCACAACCTGAAGGTGTTTGCATCGATGAGGCGCTTGCAAATAGCA
This sequence comes from Psychrobacter sp. ANT_H3, assembly GCF_027919975.1. Lineage (NCBI taxonomy): Bacteria > Pseudomonadati > Pseudomonadota > Gammaproteobacteria > Moraxellales > Moraxellaceae > Psychrobacter > Psychrobacter sp. ANT_H3. Next base: position 49,506 of record NZ_JAQISM010000019.1, read on the forward strand.
GCGAGAAAGTAGCGCTAACGGAACATCCTGATGCGTCATTATTAGCTAAAAATGAAAGCGATTTGAGAGACTCTGAAAAAGAAGTTGGCAAAAATTTCAGCTTTTATTCTAACTTGCTGCGTAGTAATTGTCCGGTGACCAATCAGCCAGATTGGGGCACATTGGCCGTTTCGATAAGCAGTGAAAAGCCAGTTAATACCGCCAATATGCTGCGTTATATCTTAAGCTTTCGTCAGCATAATGGTTTTCATGAGCAATGTATTGAGCAGATATTTGCTGATTTGAGTCAATACTATCAGCCAAGTGAACTGATGGTTCGCGCATGGTACACTCGCCGCGGCGGTATCGATATCAACCCTTGCCGTGTCAGTGATATGAGCTTATTACCTAAACCAAGCCGTTTAATACGTCAGTAGGTAAAAGGTTGGCTTTTCATCAGTTACTGAGCAATTAGTGTAGACATAAAAAAGCGCCTATCTTATTCACTAAGATAGGCGCTTTTTATGGCATAAGTTTTATTAATAAAACTATTTGCTGCTTACTTTCGCCATGACTTCTTCACGGCTGAGCATTTGCTTTTCTGCCTCACGGCGATTGACGTATTCGTATTTGCCTTCAGCCAAGTTACGGTCTGAAACCACGATACGATGTGGAATACCAATCAATTCAAGATCGGCAAACTTAACGCCTGGACGCTCATTACGGTCATCAAGTAGTACATTGATGCCTTGCGCTTTTAGCTCTTCATACAAAGCGGTCGCCGTCTCTATGACGGTCTCTTCTTTTGACTTCATCGGAATGATAGCCACTTCAAAAGGCGCAATCGAGTCATCAACGGTTGGCGTTTTTGGCCACATGATGCCGTTTTCGTCGTTGTTTTGCTCGATAGCAGCAGCGATGATACGGCTAACGCCAATACCATAACAACCCATCATTAGGGTAACAGGCTTGCCATCTTCACCAGATACGGTAGCATTCAGCGCTTGCGAGTACTTATCACCCAACTGGAAGATATGACCGACTTCGATACCACGTTTGATTTTTAGCGTGCCTTTACCATCAGGAGAAGGGTCGCCTTCTTGTACGTTGCGCACATCAACAATACGAGTAATACTTGCATCACGTACCCAGTTCATACCAATGGTATGTTTATTGACTTCATTCGCGCCCGTGACAAAATCTGACAAGGTGGCGGCTGAGCGATCAACAAATACTGGCATATCCAAATCAACACCGATAAAGCCTTTATGCAGACCCGCTGCTATGAGCTCTTCATCAGAGGCCATCATAAGCGGCACATTGGCCTCTTCGATTTTTTCAGCTTTGATGGTATTGAGCTGATGATCACCACGTAAAACGATAGCGATTAATTGCGGTTCACCATCTTCAGTATGACCATGAACGATTAAGGTTTTCACCGTCGTCTCTAGCGGTACGCCCAAATGTTCAGCAACCACTTTACAGCTGGTCATGTTTTCCGTTAAGACGTCTTCGCGCTCCATCTTCGGCGGCTGACGCTCAGCGGTGCTTACCGATTCAGCAAGCTCGACGTTGGCCGCATAATCAGAAGAATCAGAGAAGGCGATATCGTCTTCGCCGCTGTCTGCCAACACATGGAACTCATGCGAAGCAAAACCGCCGATAGAACCCGTATCCGCTTGTACCGCACGGAAATCCAAACCCAAACGGGTAAAGATGCGCGTATAAGCGTCATACATATCATGGTAAGTCTTAGCGAGTGACGCTTGGTCAACGTGGAACGAGTAGGCGTCTTTCATGGTAAATTCACGCGCACGCATTACGCCAAAACGCGGACGAATCTCATCACGGAACTTACCTTGGATTTGGAAAAAGGTAATCGGCAACTGCTTATAACTGCGCAGCTCGCCTTGGGCAAGGTTAGTGATGACTTCTTCGTGCGTCGGGCCCAAGACAAAATCGCGGTCATGACGGTCTTTGAAGCGTAATAGCTCAGGACCATAATCGTCAAATCGACCGGTCATCTGCCAAAGCTCGGCAGGTTGGGTCATTGGCATCAGCACTTCTTGAGCGCCGACGTTTTGCATCTCTTCGCGAACGATGCGTTCGACTTTTTGCAACACGCGCAAACCCATCGGCAACCAGATATATAATCCAGAAGCGATTTTACGAATAAGACCTGCTCTTACCATTAATTGGCTTGAGGCGATATCAGCATCGCTGGGAGTTTCTTTTAGCGTGGCAAACAAAAATTGACTGGCTTTCATAAATAAAGCATAACCTTATCAACGATAAAATAAATAAGAAATAGTAGGATATTGAGCGTGTGCTTTGATGGCCGACGCAAGCTTACCTTTTATCACTTGGTAATAGTCTAGGACATGCCTAGCTAAAAAGTACTGCGACAAACAGTACATCAGTAGAAAGTGCGTTCATAAAACGCCTTGCAAAAAGGCTGGAACTTTTCATTTTGTATTAAACGTCCATATTGGCAACGTCATATTTTAGACATATAAGCCAGAAAAATAGGTGTACGCCAACATTTTGCTTATACAATCTGACTATGTTAGGTAAAGTTCGCCTAAGACGCAATGACTTTTTGTTTTTTCAGCCACAACATTACTTAAAGAGCCAAATATGTTGGTATTAATTCGATTATTTAGCGGTTTTAAGCATGTTTATAGCAAATAATGAGCTGACTACCTCGCCATAGCACTATTGAGAATTATGTAGAGTATTGGTAGTTATTACTTGAAGTTAACGCGCGCAACTAGCATTTATATCTTAGATTTCGATACTAAATATTTAGCTTTTTAACTCGCTTATAAAAACAAAAAAACTTTGAGGTAGCTTACATGACCAATCCTGAGAACCATTCTTCTATCAGTAATAATAATGCCAATCAGCCGCCTGCGAAAAAACCCATCGCTATGATGTCGTGGCTGGTATTGATGATTGGTCTTGCCGCGCTCATTTTTGCGATTTATAGTCTGCAAAAAAGTAGCAAAGAAGCGCCTATAGAGACCATTACCCGTGAAGGGGTGGTGATGCAGATTCAGAAATTGAATCTCTTGGAGACGGTGGCGTTTAGTGTTGATACTATCATTACCAGTCAAAAAGCAGGCAGTTGGATGAAGCTGTGGCAAGATGAGCAAAAGGGCTTGTTTATCGCTCGTGGGCGCGTAGAAGCGGGGATTGATTTGAGCGCTTTAACGCCTGAGATGGTACAAGTGATAGCGCCTGCTGAGGCTGCTATTAAAAATGCTGAAAGCGTGGATGCCAATAATCCCGTCTCTATCATGCCGCAAATTCATATTACTTTACCGCCATCAGAGATATTTTCGGTTTATTTAGACGATATCGAAATTTATGATTGGCAAACGGGCGCTTTTGGCATGATGCAGGTTGATCCAAAGATTTTGCAACAAGCGCAAAGTATGGCAAAAAAGGAAGTGCTTGAACGCGCTTGCCGCGGTGATGTGATGAATATGGCATTAGAAAATGCGCAAACCCAGTTGCAGCAGTTATTTTCATTAACTGGCGCAGTAGTAACGGTAACGACGCAGGGCGCAGGGGCATGTCAGATGCCAGTGACTAATGCTTAAATGGTTTAAATGGATTGGATTTTGGCATTGTAAGGGGTTAGGACGAGGAGAGAGATTTCGGTGTTCTGATAAATATCTTCGCCAGTTAACAGTTGTTGCTTGAAATGATGAGTAATAGGGTTATTATATTATATAGCAGGACTTATTTGTGATTAACGACAGACTTATAAATGCTGTCGTTCAAATAGGCCTATATCTCATATAATGTAAGAGGTGGCATCTATGACAACTTCTAATAATCAGCCGTCTGCCCATGAGAAGCGCAAATTAACCAAACATCCTAAAGCAAAAGGGTCGCTATCGTTTGCGACTTGGGTACTGTTAATTCTTAGTTTTACCTTATTCGCTTATGCCATTTACACCATTAAGACGCGGATATTAGAGTCAGATACTGATAGAGCGAGTGCGCCACAAAGTAGTTTGGTGCAAATAGACAGCTAAGGCTTTTAAAATCATGACTGTTTTTTTAACTCATAACTGAGTTTTAGTTCATGGCTATTTTTAGTGCATAACTGTTTTTAAATTTAGAGCTGTTTACACTCAGTCTTATCTTTTAAATTCTGCAATCGCTAATTGCCGAGCAGCTTTGTGTTCAACTATTGGTATTGGATAGTTAATATTAGCAAACTTACCACCCTTGGCCAGTTCTTTACGCATTTTATCTTCGCTATGCAAAATGCTGGCAGGAATATCTTTTAATTCCGGTAGCCAAGTCTTGATAAATTCGCCATCAGTATCATGAGTTTTGGCTTGGCTAAAGGGGTTCATAATACGGAAGTAGGGCGCAGCATCCGTACCTGTTGATGCACTCCACTGCCAGCCGCCGTTATTTGAAGCAAAATCACCGTCTATCAGCTGCTGCATAAAGTAGCGCTCACCTAAGCGCCAATCAATCAGTAAGTCCTTGGTCAAAAACATCGCGGTGACCATCCGTAAGCGATTGTGCATAAAGCCCGTCGCATTCAGACATCTCATCGCGGCATCGACTAAGGGCACGCCAGTCTTGCCTGTATACCATGCCTCAAAATCATCCTCGTTATATGACCAATGAATCTTGCTGTCTGTCTCTTCTTTATACGCCTTGTGGCGGATGAGCGTTGGCTTATCAACGATTACATGACGATAAAAATCTCGCCAAGCAAGCTCGCTTATCCAGCGATTAATATCATTGTTGTCAGAGTCATTAAAGGTGTCGCTATCATTACTATGCAGTTTTTCTTGGGCTTTGCTCGCTTGCAAATAGCAAAGTCTCGGACTGATTGAGCCAATAGTCAGGTAAGCTGATAAATGACTAGTCGCGTGCAAGCTTGGCACATCGCGGCTGATATCATAGTTATCAATATCTTCGGCGATAAACTCCTCTAAACGCTGGCAAGCAGCAGCTTCACCAGCAGGGTAAGCTGCACGAGCGTAATCAAGCTGTGCGTCCATATCAATATGCTTTAATGAATCAATACCTTCTGAACAGCCATCTTGTAATGTCTTTTGACAGTCATCAACAGTTCCTTTACTTAATTTTTCGATATCTTTGATAGTCGTAGCGCTAGCTTTCGAGATTTTTAGCTTGGCGTTGTTGTTGTTATTTATAGCTGCTGCTTCATGCATTTGCATGGTGCTAACATCTAAGGTATGCCGCCATTTTTTATAAAATGGGGTGAATACTTTATACATGCTGTCGCCATCGTTGGTGGTAATGCTGTGCGGCGGCAAGATACATTGGTCATGCCAGCGAATAAACTCGATATCGTTTTTTGCCAGTTGTTTGGTTAATTGTTCATCGCGGTCAATCTCATTGCCTTCGTACTCATGATTTGCCATCACACAGCTGATGTTATTAGCCTCACATAATGTGCTTAGCGCCTCGACACAATCAGAAAAGCTTGGACAAGCCTGTACGGTCAATGTGATATTCAATTGTTTATGCAAAGATGTTGCTAAGATTGGCAAGGTGCGGGCGATGTGGTCGAGCTGTGTGAGTGACATATCGTGCGCTTGCCACTGTTCAGGCGTAAGGAAAAACATAGCACTGACTTGCGCCTTGTCTGCGTTCGCCCGCTCACAAAGTGCCGCCAATGCTGTATTATCATGCAGCCGCAAATCACGACGAAACCACATCAAGTAATGCGGCATACTGACATTCTTATTATCATGATTTTCGCCCTTAGCTGACGCCGTGTTAGACATTCAATTATTCCTATTTTAGTCAATCGCAATCATAAACAAAACTACGAATAAAAGTATGCTAGGATAAGTTTTTGGATGCAATTGATTTGCTATGCGCTTAACAAATCAGCATCATTCCTTATGATGAGCATTTGGCGTAATATCGCTGTTGGTGGGATTTATAGAAGCTTTTATTTTTAGCCTATTATTTACTGCCTTTACCGAAATTTTAGCAAGCTTATAAAAAAAAGGTCATATAATGCACGTTAAGTTTTGCGGCTTTACCCAGCTTGATGATGTCAATACCGCTGTGCAGTTGGGTGTTGATGCGGTCGGCTTGGTATTTTATCCCCCCAGTCCTCGTGCGGTGACGCTAGCGCAGGCGCAGATATTAAGCGCTGCCTTGCCTGCTTTTGTCAGTGTCGTGGCATTAGTGGTCAATATGCCTGAAAATGAGCTGATTGAACTGGCAAATAATGTCCCTTTTGATATCATTCAATTCCACGGTGATGAAACGCCTGAACAGTGCCAGTATCTGGCAAATGCCGTCAATAAACGCTGGATGAAAGCGCTGCGTATTAATGCTGAGCAAGATACTGTGGAAAATGTAAGCGCACGGATTGATAGTTTTGCCGCCGCAGGGGCGAGCAGTATTTTGCTTGATGCTTATCATCAGTATAAATATGGCGGTACGGGTGCGCGCTTTGATTGGAGCCTGATTCCAGATAATAGCTCACTGCCGATTATCTTAGCGGGTGGACTGGATGCCGACAATGTCGCTGCGACTCTTGATTTGCCTATTTATGGCGTCGACGTTAGCGGTGGGATTGAGATTGATAAAGGCAAAAAAGACGCTGATAAGATGCGTGCCTTTATGAAAGCAGTAAAGCGTGACCGATGGCAAAACGAGACGGTCACTGACGCTCTCTAAGATAACTGCTATATTTGTGCTATTTACTCTTATTTAAGCGTTATTCCGACTTCCTGATTAAATCTAATTTTTCTTTATCCTAATATTTATACGACCAATCCTTATACTAAAAGATACCACTTATCGTAGGAATTATCATGAGTCATGCCACGAACAAAGCACCATCTGCTACTGCACAATCTATCAACACCTTTACCAATCCAACAGACGTACAAGACTTTAACCAATACCCTGACGCACGCGGACATTTCGGCGTTCATGGTGGTCGTTTTGTCTCTGAAACCCTGATGGCGGCATTAGAAGAGTTAGAAGCGTTATATACCAAAGTAAAAGCTGACCCGGCATTTTGGGAAGAGTATCATAATGACTTGGTCAATTATGTCGGTCGTCCAACGCCGCTGTATCATGCTAAGCGTTTAAGCGATGAGATTGGTGGCGCGCAAATTTACTTTAAGCGTGAGGATTTGAACCATACTGGCGCACATAAAGTGAACAACACCATTGGGCAGGCACTGCTTGCCAAGATGTGTGGTAAAAAACGTATTATTGCGGAAACCGGCGCAGGTCAACATGGTGTGGCAACGGCAACGATTGCCGCGCGCCTAGGTCTAGAATGTATCGTTTATATGGGTGCTGATGATGTCGAGCGCCAAAAGATGAACGTTTATCGTATGCGTTTGCTAGGGGCGACCGTTGTGCCAGTGACTTCAGGTTCGCGCACGCTTAAGGACGCGATGAACGAAGCGATGCGTGATTGGGTAACCAATGTGGACAGCACGTATTATATTATCGGTACGGTTGCCGGCCCACATCCTTATCCGCTATTGGTGCGTGATTTCCAAGCGATTATCGGTAAAGAGGCGCGTATCCAACATTTAGAAAAAACAGGTAAATTACCAGATGCATTGGTTGCTTGTGTTGGCGGTGGCTCAAATGCTATTGGTCTATTTTTTGATTTCCTAAACGATACTGAAGTCAAAATGTATGGCGTTGAAGCGACAGGTGACGGCATTGAAACCGGTCGCCATTCAGCGCCTTTGGCTGCTGGTCGTATCGGCGTGCTACATGGCAACCGTACTTATCTGATGGCAGACGATGAGGGTCAAATTCAAGAAACGCATTCTATCTCAGCGGGACTTGATTATCCTGGCGTCGGTCCTGAGCATAGCTTCTTAAAAGATATGAAGCGCGTTGAATATGTTGGCTGTACGGATAAAGAGTCGTTGGCAGCCTTTCATGAAGCGACACGTAAAGAAGGTATTATCCCTGCGCTCGAATCTGCCCATGCGGTTGCCTATGCGCTTAAGCTGGCTAAAACCATGACCCCTGAGCAAACCATTATCGTTAATATGTCAGGTCGCGGTGATAAAGATTTGCATTCGGTAATGAAGGCAGAAGGGATTGAGTTATAGTCGCGTATTTTATTGCGCACTATAAATCCGCTTTTATAAAATAAATTGATTGGCTCTCTCATCAAATCGTAGAGGGTCAATATAGCCAGTTTGAATTAATTGTAGAGAATACTATGACCCGAATTGAAAGCACCTTTGAAACCCTAAAAGCCCAAAATAAAAAAGCCCTGATTCCTTACGTGATGGCGGGCGATCCAACCCCTGATAACTTTGTTGGCTTACTACATGACTTAGTCAAGCACGGCGCAGATATGATTGAAGTAGGCTTACCATTTTCTGACCCAATGGCCGATGGCCCAACCGTTGCATTGGCTGGTGAGCGCGCTTTAGCAGCGGGTACCAGTACGCGTGATGCACTAAAAATGGTGGCAGAATTCCGCAAACAAGACACGCAGACGCCAATTATCCTAATGGGCTACCTCAATCCCGTTGAAATCATTGGTTATGACAACTTTGTCGCTTTATGTGAGCAGTCAGGCGTAGATGGTATTTTGATGGTTGATTTGCCACCAAGCGAGGCGGGCAGCTTTACTCAGCATTTGACTGAGCATGCGATGAATGAGATTTTCTTATTATCGCCGACCACTTTACCTGAGCGCCGTGAGCAAGTACTGACCCATTGCGGTGGTTATATTTATTATGTGTCGCTTAAGGGCGTGACTGGCTCGGCGACGCTAGATACCGATGATGTTGCGACCCAAGTGCAAGCGATTAAAGCGGAGACCGATTTGCCAGTATGTGTCGGCTTTGGTATTCGTGATGCAGTGTCAGCCAAAGCAATCGGTAAGCATGCCGATGGTATTATTGTAGGAAGTGCGCTAGTACAAAACTTTGCTGATATCGATGCTAAAGATGCCTCTGCGGTTGCAAGCGCTCAGCAAAAAATCATGGCAAAAATGGACGAGCTACGCGGCGCACTCGATAGTTTAACGGTCTAATATTATATCGAACGTATTGGCATCAACGTGTGTATGGCTCAGCAACGTCATTATCTTACTATTTATAAGAGGGGCGATAGCTGTTTTTATAGAAAAGGTTATCGTAACTTTTATAACAATGTTTATAAAGACACGGTTAAATGACTTTGCTAAAGTTAGTTTACGTGTGTAAACTAACATCACATCTAAATTGTTACAGTTGCGCGTAAGCGTGCTTTATAACTGCTCATGTTATAAGGCTATGTGACTTTTAAATTGATTCTTATAAACGGACTTCTTAGGGACAAGTAACTAAGCCAACTTGTCGATAAGCCTTTGATAATGGCGAATAATATGACTGATACCATAACACCAGACACTATAAATAATAATGCTGCCAATAACGGCGCTGCGCCAAATAATACCGCAGGACAATCGTGGTTTAACCGCCCGATACCAGGTATTAAGCAGCAACTGACCGCACCTTTAACGGCGGTAGAGACCGAACCGTCAACCAAATGTAGCAGTTGTCATTCAATGATTACCAATACCGCGCTGATTTTTAATTGCTATGTCTGCCCGCATTGTGACCATCATTTACCGATGAGTGCTCGTGAGCGCTTAAACTGGCTACTCGATCAAGTAGAGGGTGAGCTAGGACAACAGTTTACTGCCAAAGATCCATTGAGCTTTGTGGATAGCAAGCCGTATCCGCAGCGCATGACCGAAGCACAGGACAAGACCGGTGAGTCTGAAGCGCTAATTGTGATGTACGGTAAATTGCGCAATCTTGATATCGTTACTTGCGCCTTTGACTTCCGCTTTATGGGCGGCTCTATGGGCTCGGTGGTTGGCGACCGTTTTGTAGAGGCCGCTGAAAAAGCCCTTAAAGATAAAGTGCCCTTAGTCTGCTTTGCTGCTTCTGGCGGTGCGCGCATGCAAGAAGGTTTGCTATCATTAATGCAAATGGCTCGTACTGCGGCGGCGATTGAACGCTTAAGAATTGCTGGCGTGCCATATATTGTGGTATTGACCAATCCTGTTTATGGCGGGGTGACGGCATCGCTTGCTATGTTAGGTGATATCCATTTAGCAGAACCAAAAGCCATGATTGGCTTTGCGGGCAAGCGCGTGATTGAACAAACGGTGCGTGAGACGCTAGAAGAGCCGTTCCAGCGTGCTGAGTTCTTGTTAGAGCATGGCGTGGTCGATGAAGTGGTACATCGTCATCAATTGATTGATACCATTTATCGTTTGCTTGCAAAGCTATGCCGCGTACCGAATGTTGCTGCTTAACTGCTTAGTAAATAAGAACGTTAGAAATAGCGTTCTGCTGGTATAAATTTTCCTCGCTTGCTATGCGCTTCGCACCCTAGAGGCTTTGCAAAATTTATCCCAGCAGCACTGTATTCTTTTTAAACTGTATACTTTTTAAATTAAATCGACTAAGTAAAAATTACTAATAGCATTTATCGTTAATAACGGTAAATGCTATTTTTGCTTTTTGGTCAGGTAGTTATATACTGTCTCTATTTTCTTAATGAATGCTTTCTAATCCTCTATTTTTTATTCGAAAAATTCTATATAGGTTCCGCCCATGTCTGACTCTTCACTTTCTACCTCTACCACTCCTACTGAGCACTCGAGTTTGACCGAATGGCTTGATTATATGCAGCAGATTCATGTCTCGGCGATAGATATGGGGTTGTCGCGAGTATTGCCGGTTGCTGAGGCGTTAGGCGTGGTACAGTCAGCCAAAGACGATGCTTATGTATTTACCGTGGCGGGTACCAATGGTAAAGGCTCAACGACTGCGGTCATCGCGCAAATGTGCCAAGCGGCAGGGTATAAGACAGCACTGTATCAATCACCGCATCTGAGCGTATTTAACGAGCGCGTGCGTATCAATGGCGAGATGGTCAGTGATGAGACCTTAATTGATGCGTTTAGTAAAGTAGAGGCAGCACGGTTGGCGTGTAAGCTGACCTTGTCATTTTTTGAGATGACAACGCTTGCTGCATTATTAATCTTTGCCGAAGCAGATTGCGATGTCTGGGTATTAGAAGTTGGGCTCGGCGGTCGCCTTGATGTGGTCAATATTATTGACCCTGATATGGCAGTGATTACCAATATCGCTATCGATCATGTCGATTGGCTAGGGGATAATGTCGAAGATATTGGCCGTGAAAAAGCAGGTATTTTACGTGATGGCATTACCTTGGTTTATGGCGCTACTGCGATGCCAGCTAGTGTACAGCAAGCGATTGATACGCATCAGGCAACTTGTTATCAAGCTGGGCAAGACTTTGATTATCGTGAAGTGGATACCGACGTTTGGCAATATAGTAATGCCGCTGTCACTATGCAGTTACCACGCCCAGCGCTATCGTTGACCAATACCGCCAATGCTTTATCAGCGGTGTTGGCAAGCCCATTAAATATTGATAAAAAGGCTATCGAGCAGGCATTGCAGACGGTCAAGCTCGCTGGTCGTTTTGATTACCGTGAGACGCATAGCCGTCATTGGTTATTTGATGTGGCGCATAACGAGCAAGGCGTTGAGTTTTTATTGGCGCAATTATTACCGCTTTGGCAGCAGCACTTAGCAAGGCAAAATAGCGCTGATGCTCTCAATCAAGGCAGTAGTCAAAACAGCAGCCAAGAGAATCAAGCCAACCGTAAACCTGCTAGCATTAAAATGCTGTTTTCTATGTTGGGCGATAAGGATATCAATAAAGTCGTACAGCGTTTGACCGAAGCGGGCTTGCCTATTAGCGATTGGTTTATCGCTGAGATTGATTATCCACGGGCGGCGAGCACTGAGCAGCTGCAAAGTATCTTAGCAAGCTATGTCGATAGTGCGCAAATACATGAGTTTAAACGTTTATCAGAAGCCACCGATGCCGTTATAAATGACAGTCAAGCGCAAGACTTAATCGTGGTATGTGGCTCGTTCCATACGATTGGTGAGGCGCTAGCGGCACTTGCGATTGATAATTTAAGTTAAAATCGTATTTATATAATGTTAATCTTAGCAGTAGCATGATGGCAGACAGTATGAAAAATATGCTTTATAATCAAATTGATTTAGCATCCTGCTATACAATGCTATGAGATAGATGCTCGGCATAACCTTTATAAATGGATGGACGTAACCGGCGGCAATGGCAACTATTTAACTATCAAGGCTGTTGATTAAAGCGATTTAAACTATTTAAGTATAGTTTTAAGACGATAGTTTTTGACATGATAGTTTTTGAGACGACAGCTTTGAAATAACAGTTTTTGAAACGACAGTTGCGCCGCTCAATCAACCTTATTACCAACTAAGAGACGTAAACGGATGAACTTTTCGAGACAAGCCTTATTGGGCATTGGGATGATTATAGGCGGTAGCGTGATGCTATACGCCATGGTGCAACAAATTGGCGATAGCAACAAACCCCAACCAGCGTCAGCGATGATAGATAAGCCAAGCCCCGCACAAGAGTCTCCGCAGCCATTGACGACTGATATCGAGACTGAAAAGCGCATCTTGGCACAAAAACAAAAAGAGCGCGCCGCTCGTGTTGCAGAACAAGAAAAGCGTGCTCAGCAGTTCTTAACCGAACAAGAAGCGGCTGAAGCACAAGCATTGGCAAAAGCCCGTGCGGAAAGTCAGCAATATATGGCCAGTAGCGCACCAGCTGTTGAAGAAATTAAAGAGTCAGAGGCTGCAAAAAACAACCTTGCCACGCCAACGGTAAAGCCTCGTACTGATAGCAACAGCAGCACTACTGCTTCAGCTGCAAATGATGCAAACGCTCGCGAGCAGCAAAAAGCTACTCAAGCGCAACAAGAAGCTCAGCGCCAAGCCGCCCTTAAAGAACAAGCGGCTGCTAAGAAATTAGCAGATAGTAAAAAGGAAGCTGAGGCAAAAAAGCAGGCTGATGCTAAGAAACAAGCGCAAGCTGCCGCTGAGAAAAAGCGAGAGGCAGCAGAAGCAGCTAAAAATGAGCCACCAAAGTCGCCTTCTGATTACCAAGTAAAAAAAGGTGACGGGCTGATTAAACTGGCGCGGCAATACAATATGCCGGTAGAAGTCTTGGCACAAGCGAATAATCTATCACCTTCAACATCACTACAACTGGGTCAAAGCCTTACCATTCCATCGCGTAAGCAGGTGGAGCGCTTAGCGCGTGAAGCAGCGGCAGCTGAGCAGGCGCGTGAAGACAAGCGTCAAAAAGAAGAAGCGTTAGCCAAGAAGTCGGCCGATGCTAAGCGTGAGGCGCAGCAGAAACTTAGTGAGGCGCGCAAAGAAGTGAAAGAAACCGATGCTAAAGGTAGCTTTGGCGTGCAAGTGGCACTGGCAAATGACCAAGCCAAAGCGGATGAGTTGGCAAAGAAATTCCAATCTGCCGGCTATCAAGTAAAGACCAGTCCTACCAGTCGCGGTGTACGCGTTATCGTTGGTCCTGAGCGCGGCAAAGTTGCGGCATTGGCCTTAAAAGATAAGATTAATAGCGACCCCAAAGTTAATACGACAAGTGCTTGGGTCTTATACTGGCGCTAGAGTAGCGTTTATAGTACTGCAAATCGATGCTAGTTATTGCTAAATAAACCGCACAATTTTAATTAGGGTCATTGGTATTTTTATCGTTCTCACTAATTTTATTCAAACACGACATCTATTGTCGTGTTTTTTGTTTTATCGTTTGCCGATTGGTGCAAGCTTGGTTACGATGAGCGCCGCTCTTTCCTATTTCTTTCTGTCCCTCTCTGTACTGTATAACCTGTCAGCCTACAAAGGCTGCCCTGTCGCGGTTGGCCATGTGTTGTCATTTTTTTTAGTGACATCAGCACACGTAGCTGACGGCTTTCATTATGTATAAGGTAAAACCATGTCATTTGGCGTTATATTTTTAATATTGGCGGTTGGATTTGTAGGGCTGATCACCCTGCCAAAACTGTTTTCTCCTAAGCAAGTTGCTGAACCTGAACCGCCACCTGTGCGCGGTGATGAGCTGGCTATTTGGCCCTTCGCGCCGATGCCCATTATGACGGACACGGAAGTGATATTTTTTAATAAGTTAAAAAATGCTTTGCCGGAATATCATATTTTTGTCCAAGTTCAGCTGTCACGTATCATCGAAGCCAATAGCAGTGAAACCTCAGAACGCAGTTTTTGGTTTAATCGTATTTGTCGTCAAAGCGTTGACTATGTCATCGTTGATGTCGATGCACAGACTACTTTGCTCGCCATTGAGCTTGATGATTGGACGCATAGCAGTAAAGCGCGGCAAAAGGCCGATGATAAAAAGGATAAAGCGCTTGCCAGTGCGGGTATTGCTATCGTGCGCTTTCACGCCGAGCGTATGCCAAGTGCTGATATGCTGAGATATGAGCTGATGCAGGTGATTGAGAGTTATTAGTGTAAATTATTTTATTATCAGGCAAGTATATTTAAAAAATAAATCTTCGTTTTTTTGTAATATTAATTATATATTTCTTTACTTTATAGATAGATTCCAAAAATAAATAGCTTATTTTTTTTAATAAGGAGTAAACTTAAGTTTCTTAGAATGGAGTGCAGTCTATGGTCTTAAGTGGATCTTCATAACTTAGATTCATAGGTTCATTTCTATCACTGTTTTTTGGAAGATATTTAAAATATAAGGATTATGTTATGAAGGTTTTTAAATTAACAGCATTAGCGTTTGCTAGCACTTTGGCATTGGCGGGTTGTGGTAGTGATAGCGACAACAATGGCTCTAATACTCCAACTGTTCCTACTAAACCTCCTGTCGATAACGGTCTTTCTGAGAGTGAGCAGGCAAAAGAGATGATTCGCACGGCCAAGCTTTTTGTCAGTGACAATAAGGCAGTCACAGAGGCTTATAAAGGTGCGAGTGATATCCTAACAGAAAAGCAAGAAGCACGTCTTAGCTATACCTTTGATGTGCCAAATAGCCTGCATTATTATATGCAGGAAAATGGTTTATCACAATTAAAGGCGACTGATATTATCGCTTTGGATAATGATCAAGAGTTTAATAATACTTTAGGTGATTTTGTACTGACGCCAGAGAGTGGTTTTTTAGCAATATTAAATGCTGATGGACAATTTAAGCTATCAGGTACTACTAAGGTCGTGGTTAAAGAATACGATTATATCTATAATCCAAATACTGGTGTATATAACGAAACACTTGTTAGTCAAGATACTTTCACGAGTGCATTTGATGGTTTTGAAAATGCATTAAGTTCTAATACCAGCAATACTAGTTTCAATGGTGGTATTGGGTTTAAGAGTATAAAAATAGGGTCTGGAACTGACGCCGTCACTCTAAGCTCTACAACCAAAGGGTTTACGGTCAATGGTCAGTTCAGTGACAAAGTGGTGGTCGATGACGAATTTGATCTTAATGATGTCAACCGAGCGGGCATCACTTTAGAGAAGGCTACTATAAAATTAGGCAACTTGAAGCTGTCGGCTAATGATAGCGTAATTGAAGCGAAAGACTTTGAGTTTGCCGCGCTGGATATCAGTAAAAAGCTGAAAGATGGCCAATTGGTCGTTAGAACCATACCTTATAAATTTGCTGTCACAGGTAAGATGACCAAGCAAAAACCTAGCACGGATGTCACCATTACACTTAATGCTACTGCTAATGATGCAGATATCAAAAACTTTCTAACAGTCACTGACAACGGTAATATTGAAGAGACAGCCAATAAATATGTAGGTATGGAAGTTATATTGGCGCTTCAAGGTAAAGTAGCTAAAGAGGGTGCAACGGCGACGATTCCGCTTGATTTTCAAGCCAATCTTAAACGTACTGCACGTAACGTTGTAGAGCTTCGCGGTTTAACGGCTAGTGTAGACGGCAAAACACTTTTTGTCACCGGTAAGACTAATTTAGATAATGATTATAATGCAGTAAGTACTCAGTTTATCGTTGAGCAAAATAAAGCGTCGATTAAGTTAAGTGTCGATGCCAATGGTGATTTCATTAAAGATAAAATGGGCAAGCTAGGCGATATCATGGTTAATGGCAAAGATTACGGTGATTTAATGGATAATAAAGGCAAAATTACTGCTGTATTCCCTAATAGTAATGGTTCAGTTGACACTATTATTCTATAAATATAGTAATCATGTCAGTTCTCAAACGTGGTTAGTAGCGATTGAGCGATAGCAATATCGAAAAAAGAGGCAGTAAGTACTGTCTCTTTTTTATGCCTTTTAATATACGTGAGAAATTTATGTCATTCTTTAGCCAAGCTATCTATATATTTTCACAACAGGATTTAGCGTTTTTCGCTAAACGTAAGCTGTCATTTATTGTTCCAACAACAATCGCTATCATGGCCTCAACGTCTACTTCAGCTCAGAGTGAAAATCCTAACTTATACTCTAATCTCAACTCGCCATCTAATCCTACTACAGATTTATTGAATAATCAGAATATAAACGAAAAGTCTCAGGTGGATTGGACAGTGATGGCAACCGCCCACAGCCCCGCACAGCCTATTGCTGCTTTTATTGGTGATTGGGATGCCCCATTAGACTCAGGTGAGCACGCGTATTTACAAGGACGTGCAGATTTAAAGGTACGCCCTGCTGGTAGCGTAATGAGCTATGGTTTAGGCTGGCGCTACGATTACTTAATGACGTTTAGCGAAGAGACAGCAGAGGTATATTGGCAATATGAAAACAAACAGCCATCGAGCACTAGCCAATCATACCCATTATTTTTAGATGCTAAGCATAATGAGAGATTTGGCGCTAATGTCGGTTTTACCCAGCCACTAAGTCCTAATTGGCAGTTAACGACTCATGCCAATATATGGCAAGGATTACATGCACTTGAAGGTAAGGTTTCGGGCAATCTGACCACAAGAGTGTTGCCTGATACTGAAGTAAATAATCTAAGGGACAGCGTTGATAAAGCCGATGCCTATGTCGATTACTACTATGATGAGCCTGCACTGGGTGAAGAAAATCTAAACTGGTATCCTGCTAAACCATCTGGTTATGGCTATTCCTTAGATTTACAACTGGCAGGAAAACTATCTGATAAAACGCAGTTGACACTTAGTGGCTACGATATATTTGGGCGTATGCACTGGAAGAATATGCCAAGCACGCGCTATGCGTTAGATTATGATGCCAATGGTCGACCTTTATATACGATTGAGGGTCAGCTTAGCACTAAGGATGTCACACAGACGCTACCATGGCGAGTTGAAGGTAGTCTAATACATCAATTAAATAATCAGTGGCAGCTTGGGGCACATGCGCAAGTCAATGATATTCAAGACTTGTATCAACTATCGGCAGGTTATCAGCTGACCGCTAATAATTATCCCATGACCATCACTGGATTGATGGAGCCACAGACTAAAGCATTAGGTATAGCGTTAGATAGTAAATACGGCGGTATAAAATTATTAACGGATGATATTGATTCAGAAAAAGCCAAACGCAGCGAGATTAGTCTATATGGACGTTATGCTTGGTAAGGGTTCAATTAAGTCAATCTCATTAGTTATCAAGAAAAATAACTGTTCAAATAAAAGCTATGCAAGTCAATTATCTACACAATCTCGCAGTCGAGGATAAATGACAATCGGTCTATCACCTTCAAAGTAGAGTCCTGTTTTTAAGATTCCGTTTTCGGAATTGATAAGTGGTAGCTGACGACCATCATAGAAGTCGCGCTTGCTAAACCATTCGATATAATGGGCAGCGCGCAATACGCTGATATCAAACCTCGCAAGACTAGCGCTATCAGTGGTATCGCACCATTCGTGCATGGGGAAGCTGGGTGTTAGCCAGTGAGGATAGACGAAATTAGCGATGTTCATTGGCAAAAAGAATCGCCCTTTTATGACACCATAACGCTTATCAATCTTAACGTGTCCCTGCTTCTCAGTATCCACCCAAATGCTACAAAACTGCTTGGTTTGCATATGGGTCATTTTGCGCTGTAGATTGTCGTTGGAGTTGATCCCAACCCAATTAATCGGCTCAAAAGGTGCGGCACCCATAAAAAACTTAATCGCCAATTCCCAATGTTCAGTGAGCTTTTCCTCATGATTATATAAAATCAAATCCAGCTCACCAATCGTCTGTTTGCCATTGTATAACTGCACGTTATTAGCAAGCTTCTCATACGGATGCAATTTGCGCGCAAAGCCATCTTCTAGCCAAAATGACAATAAGCCTTCAAAGTGAAAACCCAAGCGATTGGGGCTAGGACGTTTTAATAAATAGCGAGTCAGCGCCTGATAGTCATTGGTGGTATCCAACTCTTTTAAA
Source organism: Psychrobacter sp. ANT_H3 (assembly GCF_027919975.1). Taxonomy (NCBI): domain Bacteria; kingdom Pseudomonadati; phylum Pseudomonadota; class Gammaproteobacteria; order Moraxellales; family Moraxellaceae; genus Psychrobacter; species Psychrobacter sp. ANT_H3. The sequence continues at coordinate 67,817 of NZ_JAQISM010000019.1, forward strand.
CGCTGCTGATAAGCTTCAAACTGCTGTTGCCAAAAGCTTGCGCTATGTACGAAGATAGCATGGGTGTTTTGGTACGGTGCTACATCTAGCCACTTCGTCAAGACGTTAGGGCAGGCAAGCACATACGCCAAATCGCGCACATAAGGTCGCTGGTACGCTTCCCAAGGCGCATAATTGGCATGAGTTGCGAGAGTTGTAGGGCGTGGCGCGCTAAGCTCAGACATAGGTCAAATCAGAATAAATATAAAGTATTTACCCTAGCGGCTCAATTGCTAAAAGTCTATAGGCAATCGTAATATGTTAAGATTGTGGTCATCTGGCGGCATGTATTTTGCCGACTATTTAATAATAATGAGGGTTAAAAAATGAAATATCTTTTGCAAGTCGACTTTCCTTATAGCGGACCTTTTGGCAGTGCGTTTTTTGACGCCATGAAAGAGCTGGCCGAAGACATCGCAACCGAGAACGGTCTGGTCTATAAGCTATGGACAGAAAATGAAAAGACGCAAGAAGCGGGCGGCATTTATGTATTTGATAATCTGGACGATGCCAACAGATATTTAGAAAAGCATACCCAAAGGCTGACTTCATTTGGTTTTAAAGACATTAAATCTAAAGTATTTGTCATCAATGAAGCGCTAAGTACGATTACTAAAGCATCTTTGTAATACTTAATGAAGAATAGTTAAGTATAAAAAAGCCAACCATTAAAAATAATGATTGGCTTTTTTATACTTAACTACTATGTTTGGTCGGAACGGCAGGATTTGAACCTGCGACCACTACACCCCCAGTGTAGTGCGCTACCAGACTGCGCTACGCCCCGAATGACTGACTATTTTACGCAAAATTATGCATATTGCAAGGGCTATTTATTTTAGCCAAAATCTAGAGTCGCATTTTACTTATCATAGTCAGCATAACCAATGAGCAGTTAACCTTAACCCAATAGCTCTTTTAGGATTTGGTTTACTTGTTGTGGATTGGCACTACCACGGCTGGCTTTCATCACTTGCCCGACCAGACCGTTAAAGGCTTTTTCTTTACCGCCGCGATACTCATCGACCATCGCTTGATTTTTCGCGATGACCTCTTCAACGATGGCTTTGATAGCGCCGGTATCGGTTTCCTGCTTAAGACCTTTTTCTTCGATGATTTTATCAGCGGCGTCATCAGCGTCGCCGCCTTCACGCTCATAGAGAGCACTAAAGACTTTTTTAGCCAATTTGCCAGATAAGGTATCGTCTTTAATACGCGCTAGCATACCAGCCAATTGCTTGGCACTGATAGGCGAGTCGATGATGTCTTTATCATCTTTGTTAAGTGCACCGAGCAGATCGCCCATGACCCAGTTAGCGGCCATTTTGGCATCTTGTTGTCCAACCTCAGCGACGACATCTTCGAAATAATCGGCTAGCGGACGGCTGCCAGTCAAGATACGAGCGTCATATTCTGATAGACCAAGTGCCTCTTCAAAACGGGCGCGGCGGGCAACAGGCAATTCAGGCATCGCTGCGCGAATGCTATCAACGGTATGCTGCTCGATACGGACAGGCAGCAAGTCAGGGTCAGGGAAGTAGCGATAGTCGTTGGCGTCTTCTTTGGTACGCATGGTGCGAGTTTCATCGCGCTCTGGATCGTACAGCATCGTGGCTTGGATGACTTTACCGCCGTCCTCAATGATATCGATTTGGCGCTCGATTTCACGGTTGATAGCGCGCTCGATAAAGCGGAATGAGTTGAGGTTTTTCAGCTCAGTACGAGTCCCAAGCTCGCTTCCTGGCTTGCGCACAGAGACGTTACAGTCGCAGCGGAATGAGCCTTCTGCCATGATGGCATCTGAGATACCAAGCCATGTGACCAGCTGGTGAATGGCTTTGATATAAGCAAGGGCTTCATGGGCTGAGCGCATATCAGGCTCAGAGACAATTTCGATTAATGGCGTACCAGCGCGGTTCAAATCCACGCCCGTCATGCCATCGACAGCATCATGCACCGATTTTCCAGCATCTTCTTCTAAATGGGCGCGGGTGATACCCATACGTTTAGGGTATTCGTTTTTATCGCCTTCATTGACCACGACATCAATATAACCCTTGCCAACGATAGGATTGGCCATTTGGGTAATTTGATAGCCTTTTGGTAAATCAGGGTAGAAGTAGTTTTTACGGTCAAACGTATTAAATAAACCCAGCTCAGCATTGACGCCAATGCCGAATTTTAAGGCGCGATCGACCACGCCACTGTTTAATACGGGCAAGACACCCGGCAGACCTAAATCGACGATACTGGCTTGGGTGTTTGGCTCATGACCAAAGTCAGTCGGCGCGCTGGAAAATATCTTACTTTCGGTATTGAGCTGGCAGTGAATCTCAATCCCGATGACCACTTCATAGCCATCGACGAACAGCTCTTTGCGGACGATTTCTTGGTGAGCGGCATTATCAGTATTAGTTGCTGTGTTCATTATACCGTCTCCTTCGCGATGGTAGAGTGTTGTAAATGGTGGTCGGTATGCTGCTGGAATAGGTGCGCGGTAGAGAGCAGCTTGCTCTCTTGCCAATACTGACCAATCAATTGCAAACCAATTGGTAGACCGTTTGAGGTTAAACCAACAGGCTGACTAAGTGCAGGTAAACCGGCTAAGTTGACACCGATGGTATATACGTCACCCAAATACATCGTCGCAGGGTCAAGGTCTTCACCAAGCTTATAAGCCGCGGTTGGCGCGGTTGGACTGGCGATGACATCACAGTTAGCAAAAGCGTCTTCGAAGTCTTTGACAATGAGTCGACGTACTTTTTGAGCCTTGGTGTAATAAGCATCAAAGTAACCAGCAGATAGCGCGTAAGTACCGGTCAAAATACGACGTTGTACTTCAGGGCCAAAGCCTTCTGAGCGTGAGCGCGTATATAAGTCGAGAAGGTCGGTTGGGTTTTCACAGCGATAACCAAAACGCACGCCATCAAAACGTGACAGGTTCGATGAGGCTTCCGCTGGTGCGAGCATATAATAAGTCGCAAGGGTAATCTCAGGGTCAGTAATATTGACCTCTACAATCGTTGCACCAAGCGCTTCGTATTGCTTTAGCGCTACACGTACCGCTTGTTCGACTTCCGTATCTAGTCCGCTCGTAAAGTACTCTTTTGCCACGCCAATACGTAAGCCTTCTAATGGCTTCGCGTTATCGCCAGCAGCAGTGACCGCAGCATTCAAATCTTGGACATAATCTGGCATATCATGTTTGATAGAAGTGGCATCGCGTGGATCATGACCAATCATCGGTTGTAGCAGATAAGCACAGTCCATGGCACTACGACCCATGCTACCTGCTTGGTCAAGACTTGAGGCGTAGGCAATCATACCGAAACGCGAGATACGACCATAAGTCGGCTTGATACCGGTTAAACCACAAAATGACGCTGGCTGACGAATAGAACCACCCGTGTCACTAGCGGTAGCAACGGGCACAAAGCCTGCGGCGACGGCGGCAGCACTACCACCTGATGAGCCACCGGGGACGTGATTTAGATTCCAAGGGTTGTGCACCGCACCATAATGCGAGCTCTCATTATCCGAGCCCATCGCAAACTCATCCATATTGAGCTTACCAAGGCTAATCATGCCCGCTTTATCGATATTGGTGACGATAGTTGCGTCATAAGGTGAAATAAAGTTATGTAGCATTTTTGAACCACAGGTCGTCAATACGCCTTGGGTACAAAAAATGTCTTTATGTGCCATCGGTACGCCAAGCAGCGGACGCTTGTCGCCTTGGGCACGCATCTCGTCGGCCGCTTGTGCTTGTGCGCGCGCGGTTTCAGAGGTATGAGTGATAAAACTGTTAATCTTGCTGTCGAGCGCGTCGATGCGCTTTATATAATGTTCAGTTAATTCCGCGCTGCTAAATTGTTTGTCTTGCAAGCCCGTAATAAGCTGCTGAGTACTTAAGAGGTGAAGTTCAGACATAAGGTGTCGTCCGTCAAAATGTGAGTAGCAGTAAATAGGATAAAATAAAGGTAAAAATTATTAGAATAATTATTCAATCACTTGTGGCACAAGGTATAAACCCGCTTCAACAGCAGGCGCCATTGATTGATTGCGCTCGCGATTGATATCGTGTTTGGCGACGTCTGCGCGCAAATCTTGGCAAACTTCATGAATGTTTGACAAGGGTTTGATATCGGTGGTGTCTACATTACCAAGCGTTTGCATTAGCTTTAGTACTTTGGTGATATCGTCGGCGTAGCTGCTGGCGGTGTCTTCATCAACACCTAAGCGCGCAAGGCGGGCAACTTCTAAGATTTCTTGACGGCTGACAGTATTTTCAGTCGCTGGGGTTGGCTGTGACATAATTTCTCCAGTTAAGGACAGTTTTTATTAGAGTAGGGTATGACTAAAATGGGTCAGTATTAAGAGAGATAATCGTTAAAACATACTAAAACAGGTTAAAAAATATTAAAACACAGGCTCTATCTGTATGTTTTATAGAGAGTGTCCTTATTATAAAGCATCTCAGCCAAGATTACAGAGCAGGGCTTTGATTGCTGCATTATTATCTATGCTTTATTGGTCTTTATGCTTCATTCATTTTTATGTTTTGCTCGTTGGCTTTATGAGGCGCTGCTGTTATTAAGCCTTGCTGTTACTAAGCGCGCAACTGTCTTTATTAATATAGTCAATCTTAAATGACACAAGTACAAGTATTATAACGCGCTACTGGTATTCATTCTCCTTGCTTGCTGTGCCTATGCAGACAGAGGCTGCGCAAAATGAATACCAGTAGCTCTGTGTTCATTTTATAGCGGATCGCCTATAGGCTGACTTTAGAAAACAGCCCTATTTGCAAAATTGACCGGATAGTTATGGATTGATTATCAATTAGTCACTATTTGGTTATGAAATACGTTACAGTATGCACCCACTGCTAAGCAAATTAATAAGCAAAACACTCAGCAGAAATGTCACATGGCTGTAGCGCCTTGTTAGTTATTGAATTAAATGATGTTTCATTAAATGAAGTGGTATTGTCCGCCATTTCAAACTTTGTAACAACTTTTAGCGCTTAAGAGCAAAATCCTAGCGTACTGATGCAAATATCTGTGTTTTTTTTGAGCTAAATCGGTATAATTTAGCTCAGTTTTTGCATTTCATCATTATGGCTTCGGTTTGACTTGTTGCGATGATAAACTCTCGCCACAGGTCATGTCTAACGACGACCTGCTCAACACTGACGAGTAACCCCTCAGTCAATTTCGTTCGCCTCATTCGCCTCATTTGTAAGACGCTGGATATATTAGTCATGAACCTGTTTGGATTTTTATCAAATAATATCGCAATCGACCTCGGTACTGCGAACACCCTTATTTTTATTCCTGGTAAAGGCGTGGTGCTCGACGAGCCTACGGTGGTCGCGCTACGAAGTAATCGTACCCAGAACCCTACCGTTGCTGCCGTTGGTATTGATGCCAAGCAAATGCTAGGTCGTACGCCTGCCAATATTACGGCGATTCGCCCGTTAAAAGACGGCGTGATTGCGGATTTTGAAGTGACGCAAAAAATGCTCAAGCATTTTATCACTAAGGTAAGAGCCAAGCGTTTTATGGCACAGCCTAACGTGGTGGTTTGTGTTCCTTGCAAATCGACCCTCGTTGAACGTAAAGCGATTCGCGAAGCGGTCTCATCAGCAGGCGCAAGCAAAGTATTGTTGCTAGAAGAGCCTATGGCGGCAGCAATTGGTGCTGGCATGCCGGTTCATGAAGCCAGTGGTTCGATGGTCGTTGATATCGGTGGGGGTACCACTGAGATTGCCGTTATCGCCTTGTCAGGTTGCGTCTATGCGGAGTCGATTCGTATCGGTGGCGATATGTTTGATGAAGCGATTATCACTCATGTACGCCGTACCCACGGTTGCGTGATTGGTGAAACCACCGCTGAGCGTATCAAACAAGAAGTTGGCTCGGCATTAAATGAAGACAGCCAATTAGAAGTTGAAGTTCGCGGTCGTAGTATGGCAGAAGGCGTACCAAAGACCTTTACGGTCAATTCAGAAGAAGTGCAAAAAGCTCTTAGCGATCCATTAAGTGGTATCGTCAGCGCAGTAAAAACCGCACTTGAGCAAACACCACCTGAGCTGTCATCAGATATCGCAGAACGCGGTATTGTATTGACTGGCGGCGGCGCGTTATTAAGAGGTTTAGATAAGCTGATTTCAAAAGAAACCGGTTTACCTGTCACTGTTGCTGAAGACCCATTAACTTGCGTCAGCCGTGGCGGTGGTATTTCGCTTGATTTTATCAATAACAAAAGTCTTAATATGATTTTTGTCTAAATCGGTACTGCTTATATAGGTGGTGCTGTTCATATAGTTGGTACTGTTTATTTCGTACTGCCTATATAGTTAGTAATCAGGCATGGCTATATTTGCTCTGTTTGATGAACGCTAGCATGACATTGCGTAGGCGCTTTATCATAAAAATCGTTTTTTCTTATTCGTTTTATTCTATTAAAGGTAGCCAATCAGGTTGCCTTTAATAACATTAATCCATGCTAAAACCTATGGCAAAATTCATGCTGAAACTAAGTAGCAGCACGATATTACTTGCTTGGTCATTTTGGTCATTGGTTTTTAGCATTGCTATAGTTAGTTTAAAATAAAAGCGCGACGTTATAGCTATGTGCGACTGGTATAAATCTTCCTTGCTGTTATCACAGAGGCTACGAAAAATTCATCCCAGTCGCACGGTATAGATTTTGAAATTGTATCGATTGTAAAGTAGTTCTACTATATCGAGATGCTAAGTACAAAATTTTGATAGGGTCATATTTTATATCTTGATATTTGCTATTGTTATGTCAAGTAGCCGTTATTGCTCACATTAAAACCTCTAGATTAGACCAACTATGATTCCAAGTATTTTTGCTCGCCAACCGCTAGCGCTTCGTAAGACTGCTATTGTATTGATAGTGGCGCTGATATTGATGTGGTTTGATAGCAAAAATCCAGAATGGTTCAATCCCATACGTACGACCACCCATGCCGCCATGCAGCCCATTTATGAGCTGTCGTTATTGCCAAGCTATGCAAAACACTGGTCAAGTGGCAGTCTGCAATCTAAAGAAGCGCTACGCCGCGAAAATATGCAACTAAAGTCGCAACTTATCCATGCTCAAGCTAAGCTGCAGCAGCAAGATTATATCTTGGCACAAAACGCCCGCCTGCAAGGTATCCTATCGACCACACGTCCCGAACAGTTTGATTTAAATTTGGCCCAAGTGATTGGTACTGATACCAATCTGCTCAGGCAAATCGTGGTGCTCAATAAAGGCGAGCAAGATGGTGTGCAAGTGGGTCAAACGGTCATCGATGAAGATGGTATTTTAGGGCAGATTATTAATGTCTATCCCAATACCAGCCGCTTGTTATTGATTACCGATGAGCAGCAGTCTGTTGCCGTAACCGTCAAGCGTACGGGACAGCGCGCTATTGTCACCGGCGAGGGCATACCGACCTCTTTACGCCTTAATTACGTCTTTAAAACCTCAGATGTGCGCGTTGGCGATGAGCTAGTGTCATCAGGATTGGGCGGGCGTATACCGGCAGGCTATCGGGTTGGGCGCATTGCTCATGTTGAAGATACGCAAGCCGATAACTTTAGAAGTATTGAAGTCACGCCAGCGGCAAACTTTATCGACAATGCTTATGTGCTGGTGCTACAAGATAAGCTGAGCAATAAACGCAATGCAGGCATCAGTGAAAATCAATAGCTTAGTAGCTTATTCATAAGCATGCATAGCTTGTCATAATCCATAGCGTGCATGTATGGATACATGAATGAATGATATCCAAAAATATTATTAACCATTAACCGCCGTGTTATTCCCCTCAATGCTAGATTAATAGTCAAATAGCAGCCGCTAAACACTCGCTAAAGGTAAGTATTCATGGCATATCCTGATTCTGATAATGCAACTGGGCTGTTGCTTGCCGTGATTGTTCTGAGCTTTATTGTCGCCTCCTCGCTCAGTGTTTATCCGTTAAGCCCGAGCATGGCAACATTGCGCCCGATGGTTATGATGATGGTGCTGATTTTTTGGTTACTGTTTCAACCGCGTTATGTTGGGGTTTTTGCCGCCTTTACCATTGGCATCATCGCTGATTTGTTGATGGACACACACTTAGGTCAGCAAGCCTTTGCTGCCGTGATGGTGGCATTGGTGATAAAAGTCACTAGCATTTATATTAGACAGCTGAATACCATCAGTGCGTGGCTAATTGCCAGCCTAGGATTGGTCATCTTCCAAGTCACTTTATGGATATTACAGATGTATATCCAAGATACCTTTGTCGCCCAATCTGCCTTATCTTTATTGATGAGTATTATAAGTTGGCCATTGGTGCTATTTATATTACGCAAATTTGCGCGCTGATTTTAGATGCTTATTAATCTGCAACAATAAAAAGTCATAAATTTATAAAATAAGAGAATAGCAATGAAACTCATTTTAGCGTCTGGCTCACCGCGCCGTCATGAGCTGTTAACCAGAGCGCAACTGGACTTCACGGTCATGAGCGTCGATATCGATGAGACGCCTCATATTGACGAAGCGCCCAAAGCGTATATTGAACGTATGGTCGCCACCAAGGCAGAGGCAGCAGTCGAACAATTAAATAGAGCATTGAATAAAAACTTAAACGACAAACAAGCTGATTTACCCGAATCCATTATTGTTTTAACCGCTGATACCATCGGTGTCTTAGCAGACGGCAAGACAGTACTGGTTAAACCGGCTAATCGTGAAGACGCTTATCGCATGTGGCAGCAGATGTCTGATAATGTCCATGAAGTCTGGACAGCGGTGCAAGCAACCCATATAGCATTCTCCTCTGAGAATGCTAGCAGCCCAAATCATAAGCCAGTATTGCAAGTCGTTAATCAGCAAAAAATTACTGAGCGTACCGAAGTGACCTTTATACCTTTAACCATAGAAATGATGAGTAATTACTGGGACAGCGGCGAGCCTGCTGATAAAGCGGGTGGTTACGGCATTCAGGGTTTGGGTGCAGCATGGGTGAGCCGTATCAATGGCAGCTATACCAATGTGGTTGGTTTGCCGCTGGCACAGACATTGGCGCTTATAAACAAGATGCAAATAAATGACATGCAACTAAAAGAAATACCAGAGGATAAAGCTAAGGCTGTCAATTCGCTAAAAGTAGATGGCTAACCCTTATGCACATAATGACACGGTAGGGTGATGGGCAAACGCAAGGTGCATTTGGTACACTGTGAGGCTACCAAACTATGAACGCTTCACAAGAAAGCTGAGTGATAAGAGAAAATATTATGTCCGAAGAGCTGCTGATTAATATTAGTCCCATGGAATCTCGGGTCGCCGTGTTGGATAACGGTGTCTTAGGCGAGATTTATATTGAGCGTCATCATAAACTGGGTTTGGTCGGCAATATCTATCTAGGGACGGTGGTACGTGTGCTTCCCGGTATGCAAGCAGCCTTTGTTGATATTGGACAATCGCGCACCGCATTTTTACATGTCAATGATATGCAGCGTGAGCCGCGTCCAGTCGCCGAAAAGAAAAACAAAGCCCAAGACTCGACCAATAATGAACGCACTATTATAGACGCTGCTACTGATGAATTAGCAATCACACCGCCCGTTGTCAGTACGCAAAGCACTGAAGTCGTCCCCGTTACAAAAACTCTGATTCAGCATCGTCTGCACGAAAGCCAACGTATCTTAGTACAAGTCACCAAAGACCAGCTCGGTAGCAAGGGTGCGCGTCTAACCACCAATATCTCGCTGCCATCACGCTATTTGGTTTATTTGCCATCAAGTGAACATATCGGTATCTCGCAACGTATTGATGGTGATGAAGAGCGTACACGGCTGAAAACTGAGCTTGCTAGCCTGATGCAAACCGTCAACCTAAAAGGCGGTCTCATTGCCCGTACAGCGGCTGAGCGTGTCCCTGTCGATAAGCTCGAAGAAGACATTTACTATCTATTGCAGCTGTGGCGCACTATTTGTGCCCGTCGCCAAGAAATGAAGCCCAATCAAAGCTCCGAGCTTATCTATCAAGAGTTATCGCTACCTTTGCGCTCGATTCGTGACTTGGTACATGCCGATACCGAAAAAGTGGTGATTGATAATGAACAAATTTATGAGCAAGTTAGATACTTTGCCAAAGAATTTGTCCCCTTTGTCTATGACCGCATTGTGCATTATACCGCTGAGCAATCACTGTTTGATGTCCACCGTGTCGAAGACGACTTACGCGACGCCCTAAAACGGCGGGTTGACTTAAAGTCTGGTGGCTATTTGATTATCGATCAAACTGAAGCCATGACCACGATTGATGTCAATACCGGCTCATTCGTTGGCGCGCGCTCGTTAGAAGATACCGTTTATAAAACCAATCTCGAAGCCACCCATGCTATTGCACGGCAGCTACGTCTGCGCAATCTAGGTGGTATTATTATTCTAGATTTTATTGATATGCTTGAGCAGCAGCATAAAGACGATATTTTAGAGAGTTTGCAAGCACAGCTGACCCAAGATTATGCCAAAACCAAAATCACCCAAGTCAGTGAGCTTGGCTTGGTTGAGATGACGCGCAAACGTACCCGCGAATCGCTCGGTCAGCAGCTTTGTGAGCCGTGTTCAACCTGTCAGGGTCGCGGCTTTGTTAAAACCGCTGAAACCGTCTGCTTTGAGATTTTCCGTGAAATCATGCGCTGTGCTCGCACTTATAACTCACCAAAGAAATTTACCGTGGTCGCCCACGCTGCCGTGATAGATTTATTACTGACTTCAGAATCGGACACCGTGGCAGATTTAGAATACCTATTGGGTCGGGTAATTACCTTTGACGTTGAAAATCTTTATACCCAAGAGCAGTATGATATTGTTCTAGATTAAAATGTGATTGTTAACTGCCTCAAATACATATTTAATAAGTTATTTTGCTATAAAGAGTAGGGATGTGTTTTACAAATAATGTTTTATATCAACCACTATTTGACATCATTGCAAATAACCTCCTTGCAATGGGTCAAAAATTATGTATAATACACACCACTGAATTATATATGCGCAGCCAATCAAACAGCTGGCGCTATGACAGCTAGAGCATCGTTTCTAGCACTATTTCATTATGCCTTTGCTGACATCCTATAATGGAAGGGTCGGCGGGGCTTTAAACTATTTTGCTTTTAGTACGCTATAAGTTCCGTTAACGAACTCATTCTGGTTTAGAACAGAAGGCCGCTTTAAGTGAATATTTAACCAAACGGCTTTTGCTCATTTACTTGCAAAGCAAGAATGACAAAGGCACATATTAGGAGCTTGCTGGCATGGCTAACCAGAGAATCCGTATCCGTCTTAAGTCTTTTGATCATCGTCTGATTGATCAATCTGCACAAGAGATTGTTGATACTGCAAAGCGCACCGGTGCGCAAGTTTGTGGTCCTGTACCGTTGCCGACTCGCATTGAGCGCTTCAACGTTCTAACTTCACCACACGTAAACAAAGACGCTCGTGATCAGTACGAAATCCGTACTCATAAGCGTATGGTTGACATCGTTCAACCTACCGACAAAACTGTGGATGCGCTAATGAAGCTTGACTTGGCGGCGGGTGTTGACGTTCAAATTGCTTTGGGTTAATGCACATAAACACCCAACCCATTAATATAAGATATAAAGAGGTCTAAAATGGCGATCGGTTTAGTCGGTAAAAAATGCGGCATGACCCGTGTCTTCACTGAAGCAGGCGCATCTATCCCTGTAACAGTGGTTGAGATCAGTGCTAACCGCATTACTCAAGTAAAAAATACTGATGTAGATGGCTATCAAGCCATCCAAGTTACCACAGGTACCCGTCGTGACAGCCGCGTAACAGCAGCTCAAAAAGGTCACTTCGCTAAAGCTGGTGTTGCAGCTGGCCGTGGTGTTTGGGAATTTCGTGCCAATGAAAGCGATCTTGAAGGTCGTGAAATTGGCGGTGAGATCCTAGCTGACTTGTTCGAACAAGGTCAGATGGTTGATGTCACAGGACAGAGTAAAGGTAAAGGCTTTCAAGGCGGCGTGAAGCGTCACAACTTCAGCATGCAAGATGCCACTCATGGTAACTCAGTATCTCACCGTGCCCTTGGTTCAACTGGTCAAAACCAGTCACCAGGTAAAGTCTTCAAAGGCAAAAAAATGCCAGGTCAGATGGGTAACAAACGTGTTACCGTTCAGGGCCTAGAAGTGATATCGGTTGATGTTGAAAAAGGGTTACTTGTCATCAAGGGTGCTATCCCAGGTGCCACCGGTGGCGATGTCATCGTACGTCCGTCAGTCAAAGCCTAAGCAAGGGGATTAACGTGGATTTAAAAACAGTTACAGGGGCGGCAGTTGAGCTTTCTGATACGGCTTTCGGTCGTGAATTCAACGAAGCATTAGTGCATCAAGTCGTCACCGCATATCTTGCTGGTGCTCGTCAAGGTACACGCGCTCAAAAAACCCGTGCCGAAGTTTCTGGCGGTGGCATTAAGCCATGGCGCCAAAAAGGTACTGGTCGCGCTCGTGCAGGTTCTATTCGTAGCCCAATCTGGCGTTCTGGTGGTCGTGCATTCGCTGCAAAACCACAAGATTGGTCACAAAAAGTTAACCGTAAGATGTATCGCGGTGCGATGCAGTGCATCCTAGCCGAATTGATTCGTCAAGATCGTCTAATTTTGGTTGAAGAGCTAAGCGTTTCTGGCCCTAAGACCAAAGAGCTGATTGCAAAGTTAAATGACTTAGGCGCACCTCGTGCACTAATCGTCACCAAAGAAGTTGACGAAAACTTATACTTAGCTGCTCGCAACATTCCACACGTCAATGTACTTGGTACAAACGAAGTGGATCCAGTGAGCTTGATTGCTTTTGATAAAGTAATCATGTCAGTTGAAGCTGCGAAACAATTTGAGGAAGCACTAGCATGAATAACGCAAGACTTTATCAGATCCTAAGAGGACCTGTATTCTCAGAGAAATCTCAAATGCTTGGCGATTCACTTGGTGTGCAGGTATTTAAAATTGACTCTAACGCTACTAAGCTAGAAGTCAAAAAAGCAGTTGAGATGATGTTCGAAGGCGTTGAAGTTTTAAAAGTAAACACTTTGAATGTTAAAGGTAAGACAAAGCGTTTTGGTAAGAATATCGGCCGTCGTAATGACTATAAAAAAGCCTACGTTACCTTAAAAGCTGGTCAAGATGTACAAATGGCTGATGCTGGTGAAGACGTCGCAAAAACGACTGCTTCTACTAGTGAAACAGCGAACAACGAATAAGGATTACACTCATGCCTATCGTAAAAGCAAAGCCAACATCACCAGGCCGTCGTTTTGTTGAAAAAGTGGTGCATCCACACCTTTACAAAGGTCGTCCTTTTGCAGCGCTTCTCGAATCAAAAAGTAAGTCAGGTGGTCGTAACAATAATGGTCGCATCACGACTCGTCACATCGGTGGTGGTCATAAGCAACATTATCGTATTATCGATTTCAAACGTACTAAAGACAATATCCCAGCCACGGTAGAGCGTATTGAATACGATCCTAACCGTACTGCGCACATTGCTTTACTTAAGTACGCTGATGGTGAACGCCGCTATATCATTGCTGCTAAAAAACAAGCAGTTGGTGATACAGTAATGTCAGGAGAGAACTCTCCAATCCGTCCAGGTAACTGTTTACCGCTGAAAAACATCCCATTGGGTACTGTGATTCACAATATCGAACTTAAAATCGGTAAAGGTGCACAGCTAGCTCGTTCTGCGGGTGCCAGCGTTCAATTACTTGGTCGTGACGGTATTTATGCTATTCTACGTCTACGTTCTGGCGAAACACGCCGCGTACATGTGAACTGCCGTGCCGTTATCGGTGAAGTTTCTAACACTGAAAACAACTTGAAATCACTTGGTAAAGCCGGTGCTTCACGTTGGCGTGGTGTTCGTCCTTCTGTTCGTGGTGTTGCTATGAACCCGGTTGATCACCCACATGGTGGTGGTGAAGGTCGTAACAAAGGTCGCCATCCAACCAGCCCTTGGGGTCAGAAGTCTAAAGGACTTAAAACGCGTCATAATAAGCGTACTGACAGTATGATCATCCGCCGCCGCGCCAAGAAGAAATAAAGGAAGAATTTCATGCCTCGTTCATTGAAAAAAGGTCCATTCATAGACGCGCACTTGTTTGCCAAAGTTGAGAATGCATTAGACACCAACTCACGCAAACCAATTAAGACTTGGTCGCGCCGCTCGATGATTTTGCCACAAATGGTTGGCCTAACCTTATCTGTTCACAACGGCCGTACTCATGTACCGGTTATCGTGAGCGAACAGATGGTTGGTCATAAACTAGGTGAATTTGCCCCGACTCGTACGTATCGTGGTCATGGCATTGACAGAAAAGCTAAGAAATAAGGTGCTTACCATGGAAGTAACTGCAAAATTACGCGGTGCCGCCATTTCGGCACAAAAAGTTAGACTCGTTGCTGATGAAGTTCGTGGCAAATCTATCGAGCGTGCTTTGGATATCCTAACGTATAGTAATAAAAAAGGCGCTGTCTTCGTTAAGAAATGTCTTGACTCAGCCATCGCCAATGCCGAACATAACAACGGTTTAGATATTGATACCCTTAAAGTATCAACCATCTACGTTGATGAAGGCATTACGCTAAAACGTATCCTACCACGTGCTAAAGGTCGCGCTGATCGTATCAGTAAGCGTACTTGTCACATCACTATAAAGGTAGGAGAATAAGTTATGGGTCAAAAAGTACATCCAATCGGAATTCGTCTTGGTGTTGTCAAAAAGCATAACGCAAACTGGTATGCTAACCCTAAACAATACTCAGAATACCTGATCAACGACATCCAAGTCCGCGAGTATCTACGCAAAAAATTAGATAATGCTATGATTAGCAATATCATGATTGAGCGTCCTACTGGTGCTGCTAAGATTACCATCGCCACTGCGCGTCCTGGTATTGTTATCGGTAAGAAAGGCGAAGATATCGAAAGACTTCAAAAAGAATTGACCAAAATTATGGGCGTACCTGCTCAGGTCAACATTGAAGAAATCACTTCACCTGATCTTGATGCACGTTTGGTCGCTGATGGTATCGGCAGCCAACTTGAGCGTCGCGTTATGTTCCGTCGTGCGATGAAGCGCGCGGTACAGAACAGCATGCGCTCTGGTGCTAAAGGTATTAAAGTTGAGTTGTCTGGCCGTCTTGGCGGTGCTGAGATCGCTCGTACTGAATGGTACCGTGAAGGTCGTGTGCCATTGCATACACTCCGCGCTGATATTGACTACGCGTCAGTACGTGCAGAGACAACTTACGGCACTATCGGTGTAAAAGTTTGGATTTTCCGTGGCGAAATCCTTGACGGCATGAACAGTGTATATAATCCCGTCAAAGAAGAGCAGACTCGTGCGCCAAAACGCCGTGGTCGTGGAAACGGAAACCGTCGAAACACAGACAGAGGTTAAACTATGTTACAGCCAAAACGTACCAAGTTTCGTAAAATGCACAAAGGTCGTAACACTGGGCTAGCTCATCGTGGAAGCACCGTTGCATTCGGACAAATTGGTCTAAAATCATTGACTCGTGGTCGTATGACTGCCCGTCAAATTGAAGCAGCACGTCGTACCATCACTCGTAAAATTAAGCGTGGCGGTAAGATTTGGATTCGTGTATTCCCAGACAAACCAATTACCAATAAACCACTAGAAGTACGTATGGGTAAAGGTAAAGGTCCTGTAGAATATTGGGTATGCGAAGTCAAACCTGGTAAAATGCTATATGAAATCGAAGGGGTTTCAGAAGACCTTGCTCGCGAAGCGTTAACGCTTGCTGCAGCAAAACTGCCCTTTAAAACTACCATTGTTAAGCGGACGATAATGTAATGAAGATCAGTGAATTACGTGATAAATCATTAGAAGAACTGACCCAGTTACTTGATGAAAAGCAACTTGATGCTTTCCGTATTCGTATGGCTAAAGCAACTGGTCAGTTGGGGAATACCCATGAAGTGCGTGTCAATCGTCGTGCGATTGCTCAGCTTCAGACTTTGATTAACGAGAAACAACGAGGCGACTCATGAGCGATAACAATCAAACAGCGACCAATGCTAGCGTATTGACAGGACGAGTTGTCAGCGACAAGATGGACAAGTCCATCACAGTTTTGATTGAGCGTCTGGTTCGTCATCCTTTGTATGGCAAACAGCTTCGTCGTTCTACAAAAATCAAGGCTCATGATGAGAATAACGTTTGCCAACAAGGCGACCTTGTCCGCATCAAAGAAACGCGTCCAATCTCAAAAACCAAGTCTTGGACTTTGGTTGAAGTGGTTGAAAAAGTAGAAAAAATCTAAGTAAATTGCATTAAAAGCCAGAAGCTGTTAAAATAGCCGCCTTTTTAAGGATGCTGATTGCGCCGAGCGTATATCACTCACATTAAGAGTAGCAGCGGTTATTATTATTAAAATGCCGACTACTCATACTGTGCTAGCGGCAGCAACTGGTTTTTATTGCTCATACGTGTGGAGTAACGCTATGATTCAGGTTGAATCGATGCTGGAAGTTGCAGATAATAGCGGTGCAAGACGAGTTCAGTGCATTAAAGTACTGGGTGGCTCTCATCGTCGTTATGCATCAGTTGGCGACATTATTAAAGTAACGGTTAAAGAAGCCATTCCGCGTGGTCGTGTTAAAAAAGGCGACGTGATGAATGCTGTAGTTGTACGTACCAAAAAAGGCGTTCGTCGTCCTGATGGTTCTGTTCTGCGTTTTGACGACAATGCTGCGGTATTGTTGAACCAAAACAAAGCACCGATTGCAACTCGTATTTTTGGACCGGTAACTCGTGAACTACGTGGTGATCAGTTTATGAAAATTGTATCACTAGCACCAGAAGTATTGTGAGGTAATCCATGTCAAAATTACGTAAAGGCGATACAGTTATCGTGATTGCTGGGAAAGACAAAGGCAAGCAAGGTACTGTACAAGCTGTAAAAAATGATCGTATTAAAGTTGAAGGCATTAATATTGTCACTAAACATCAGAAGCCAAATCAGGCAACTGGCGTTGAAGGTGGCATTCTTAAGCAAGAAGCTTTTCTGCATATCTCAAATGTCGCAATATTAAATGCGCAAACCCAAAAAGCTGATCGTATTACTTATCAGTTCGGCGAAGACGGCAAGAAACAACGCGTCTATCGTTCGAACGGTGAAGTAGTGGCGACTGCGTAAGACACTAAGGGTGTAATGGTAATGGCAAGATTAAAATCTTTATATAACGAAGAATTAAAGCAGCAAATCAAAGAAGAGCTTGGTTTGGCGAACGTGATGCAAGTGCCTAAAATCACTAAAATCACACTAAATATGGGTGTAGGCGGCGCGTCTCAAGACAAGAAATTGCTTGAAGGTGCAGTAGCTGACATGACCGCTATCGCTGGTCAAAAACCTGTTGTCACCAAAGCGCGTAAATCAGTTGCTGGCTTTAAAATTCGTGAAGAATGGCCAATTGGCTGTAAAGTAACGCTACGCGGTGAGCAAATGTACGAATTTTTAGATCGTCTCATTGCCATTGCAATTCCTCGTATTCGTGATTTCCGCGGTTTTTCACCTAAAGCCTTCGACGGACGTGGTAACTACTCATTGGGTATCAAAGAACAAATCGTATTCCCAGAAGTAGACTTTGACAAGATTGATCGTATCCGCGGTATGGATGTGACAATCACCACGTCAGCTGGTACTGATGAAGAAGGTCGTGCGTTGCTTAAAGCATTCGGCTTCCCATTTAAATAAGGTAAAGACGTTATGGCAAAGAAGAGCATGATTAACCGCGAATTAAAGCGCGAAAAAATGGTTGCTAAGTACGCTGACAAGCGTATCAAGCTAAAAGAAACTATCAGTGATATGACTGCAAGTGACGAAACTCGTATGGAAGCGATGTTAGAGCTACAAGCTCTACCACGTAACGCATCACCAGTACGTCTGCGCAATCGTTGTGCTATCACAGGTCGTCCTCACGGTTACTTCCGCAAGTTTGGCTTATCACGCAATATGCTGCGTGAGCGTGTCATGCAAGGCGATGTGCCTGGTGTTCGTAAAGCAAGCTGGTAAGGAGTAACTATATGAGTATGCAAGATACCGTTGGGGATATGCTAACCCGTATTCGTAACGCACAAATGGCCAATAAAGTATCGGTAGCAATGCCGAGCTCTAAACTACGTAAATCAATCGCTGACTTATTGGTTAGTGAAGGTTATGTAGCTAGCGCTGTTGTTACTGAAGAAGACAACAACAAAGCAACCTTATCTATCGAATTGAAATACTTCGAAGGTAAAGCTGTTATCGAAACGATTCAACGTTTTAGCCGTCCTGGTTTACGCCAGCATCGCGGTAAAGACGCTATCCCTACTGTTAAACAAGGTATGGGTGTTGCTATCGTATCAACTAGCCAAGGTATCATGAGCGATCGTGCTGCACGCGCTGCTGGTATCGGTGGTGAAGTCGTTGCATTCGTTGCCTAATTAGCAATTGTTGCTATGGGTAATGAGACGATAAAGTCTACTTGAACCCCTTTGAGCTGCTGATAACTCTGCATAGAGCTAACGAAGCTCAAAGAACGCTAAGCATTTGATATTGATAAAATTGAATGATGTTTATTGGGAACAATTATGCTAAACTAGCAGGCTTTTTAGCCTGTTAGTTTTTTCGCTAATATAAAGAAGTTAATTTTTTAAGGAATATTCCTATGTCTCGTGTGGCTAAAGCCCCAGTGACGCTGCCAAACGGCGTAAGCGTTACTTTGAACGATCGGCAGGTCGAAGTTAAAGGCAAGAACGGCAATTTGTCTTTACGCCTGCATGATTTGGTCGAGCTGAAACAGGAAGATGATGCAATCATTTTCTCACCTACAGTCGATTCAAAAGAAGCCATGATGCACACTGGCACCATGCGCGCTCTGCTTAACAACTATGTTACAGGCGTTAATGAAGGCTTCGAAAGACGTCTTCAACTAATTGGTGTTGGTTATCGTGCTCAAGCTACTGGTAATAAAGTAACGCTAAACGTTGGTTACTCACATCCAGTAGAATATACGTTACCTGAAGGTGTATCGGCTGAAACACCAACGCAAACTGAAATTGTTTTGAAATCAAACAATAAGCAGCAGCTTGGTCAAGCAGCGGCTAATATCCGCGCTTTCCGCCCACCAGAGCCTTATAAAGGTAAAGGTATTCGTTATAGTGACGAGCATGTGATTCGCAAAGAAGCCAAGAAAAAATAAGGTGAGTTGAAATGTTTGATAAAAAAGCAGCTCGTCTACGTCGAGCTAAGAAAACCCGCGCACATATCCGTTTCTTGGGCGTTCATCGTCTAACGGTTAACCGTACGCCGAAACACATTTATGCCCAGATTATCTCTCCGAACGGTGGTGAAGTGATTGCTCAGGCATCTACCTTAGACAGCAGTTTGCGTTCAGGCGCGACTGGTAACGCTGATGCAGCGACGTCTGTGGGCCAATTGATCGCAGAACGCGCAAAAGCAGCTGGTATCACTAAAGTTGCCTTTGACCGTAGTGGTTTTAAATATCATGGTCGAGTTAAAGCTTTAGCTGAAGCTGCTCGCGAAAACGGATTGGAGTTTTAATCATGGCTAGAAATGATAAAAATGATAAAAATGAACAGACTGACGGTCTAGTAGAACGCTTAGTTACCGTTGATCGCGTTGCAAAAGTTGTTAAAGGTGGTCGTATTTTCTCTTTCACCGCGCTAACTGTAGTTGGTGATGGCAATGGTCGTGTTGGTTTTGGTCGCGGTAAAGCACGTGAAGTGCCAGCTGCTATTCAAAAAGCACTAGAAGCTGCCAAACGTAATATGATTACTGTTGAGCTAAATGATGCAACTTTGTATCATCCAATCAAAGCACGTCATGGTGCTAGTAAAGTTTATATGCAACCTGCATCTGAAGGTACTGGCGTAATCGCTGGTGGCGCAATGCGTGCTGTATTAGAAGTTGCTGGTGTCAAAGATGTTTTGACTAAATGTTATGGTTCTACCAATACCGCTAACGTTGTTCGCGCAACGTTCAATGGTTTACGTGATATGTCAACTCCAGAAAAGATGGCAGCGAAACGTGGTAAATCTGTAGACGAAATCTTGGGTTAACTTAGACTAGGTGAGTTACGATGAAAAAAATGAAAGTCACTCAATTTAAATCGGGTGCCCATCGCCTCAAGAGCCACAAAGCGAGCTTGAAAGGATTGGGTTTACGCCGTATTGGTCATACTGTTGAAGTAGAAGATACTCCTTCAACACGTGGTATGGTCAATCGCGTCAACTACATGGTAAAAGTGGAGGAAGCGTAATGGGACTTAGATTAAATGAATTATCACCAGGTGTTGGCGCAAAGAAAACTGCCCAACGTCGTGGTCGCGGTATCGGTTCAGGTCTTGGTAAGACTGGTGGTCGTGGTGTAAAAGGTCAGAAATCTCGTTCAGGTTCTAGCATTCGCTCAGGATTTGAAGGTGGTCAAATGCCTTTATATCGCCGTCTACCAAAATTTGGTTTTACCAGTAAAATGGCCATGACGACTGCTGAAGTTCGTCTGTCTGAACTGAACAAAATCGAAGGCGATGTGGTTAGCATTGAAACATTAAAAGCTGCTAACCTTATCCGTCATGACATGAAGCGCGCTCGTATTATGTTGTCAGGCGAAGTTACTAAAGCTTATACCTTTAAAGGTATCAAAGTGACTAAAGGTGCCAAGCAAGCAATCGAAGCTGCTGGTGGTAGCATCGAGGAGTAGTAACGTGTCAAAACAATCAATGTCATCGGCTGGTATACCGCTCAATCCATTTGCATTTATACGTAAGTATGATGAATTATGGACGCGTTTATTATTCTTAATCGGCGCATTGATTGTTTATCGTTTAGGGTCACATATTCCAGTGCCGGGTATCAATCCGGTTAACTTGGCTGATCTGTTTTCGCGCAACGAAAATACCATTCTGAGTATGTTTAACATGTTCTCAGGTGGTGCACTAGAGCGTATGTCCATCATGGCGCTTGGCATCATGCCATATATTTCAGCATCGATTATTGTACAGATGATGTCTGCAGTACTGCCATCGCTTGAAGCCCTCAAAAAAGAAGGTGAAGCGGGACGACGTAAGCTAAACAAGTACACCCGTCAGGGCACACTTGCGTTAGCGCTAGTACAGTCATTAGGAATGTGTGCTGGCTTAATCAGTCAAAATCTTACCTTATCTTCTGGTCTGACCTTTTATATTCCAGCGGTTACCTCATTGGTAGCTGGTGCTATGTTCTTAATGTGGCTTGGTGAGCAGATTACAGAGCGCGGCGTAGGTAATGGTATCTCAATGCTCATTTTTGCGAGTATTGTGGCTGGTACGCCAGGTATGATTTCGCAGTCTATCGAACAGGTCAATCAAGGGCAGATGAACTTGATTGTACTCTTTATCTTTGTATTGCTAGGCATCGCGGTGACTGCTGGTATCGTTTATATTGAACGTGCTCAGCGCCGTGTACCAGTGAACTATGCACAGAAGCAACAACAAGGCCGCAAGATATATGCTCAGCAGCAGTCACACTTGCCGTTGAAGCTGAACATGGCAGGGGTTATCCCGGCCATTTTTGCCAGCTCGTTATTGTTGTTTCCAGCAAGTTTGGGGCAGTGGGTTGGTCAATCGGCTGATCCTACCTTAACGCAAAAGGTATTGCAGAATATGGCATTGGTGTTGTCTCCAGGGCAACCGCTATATTTGGTTCTGTTTGGCGCAATGATTATTTTCTTCTGTTACTTCTATACGGCATTGGTATTTAGTCCGCGTGAAGTCGCAGAGAACCTTAAACGTAGTGGTGCGTATATCCCAGGTATTCGCCCCGGACAACAAACTCAGCGTTACCTCGATCATGTATTAAACCGACTGACCTTTATTGGCGCGATGTATATGACGGTTATTTGTTTAATGCCAATGGTCGTCCAGTCATCGTTTGGTGTACCGTTTCAACTTGGTGGTACGTCGTTACTGATTATGGTGGTTGTGGTGATGGACTTCATCTCGCAAATCCAAGCGCATTTGATGACCCATCAATATCATGATCAGACGTTAATTCAATCGCCCACTCAACCTTAAATGAGCGGTACGATATCTCAAAGGAGTATGCTATGAAAGTTCAAGCATCAGTTAAGAAGATTTGTGGTAGCTGTAAAGTTGTGCGCCGTAAAGGCCGTGTACATATTATTTGTACCGCAGAACCTCGCCACAAGCAACGTCAAGGTTAATATTTAGTATTCTAAAGTGTTAAGCTTTAGTTACTAATTAAATTAATACTTGAAAAATGACGGCGGATGGGATATCATCCGCCACTTGCCGTAGTTTATGCAAAATCTTTTATAACATGGTCAATGAATGGGCTTGGTTACCAAGTCAAAACAGCGATAATAATTATAAAAGCTTTAGTATTGACAGCAACAAATCTGAAAAATAACGCCTTATCTATAGATAAAGCTTATTTTTCTTTAATGGAGAGAAATCAATGGCTCGTATTGCCGGCGTAAACATTCCGGATAATAAGCATGCTGTTATTTCACTAACTTACATCTTTGGTGTAGGTCGTACCACTGCTCAGAAAATCTTAGAAGCAGTTGGCATTGCCCCTACTACTAAAGTTAGTCAGTTAGATGATACACAGTTAGATGCTATCCGTGCACAAGTTGCAAATTACATGACTGAAGGTGATCTTCGTCGTGAAGTGTCAATGAATATCAAGCGTTTGGTTGATCTTGGTTGTTACCGTGGCATCCGCCATCGCCGTAACTTACCAGTTAGAGGTCAGAACACCAAGAACAACGCTCGTACTCGTAAGGGTCCGACACGCCCTCTCAAAAGATAATTAACTTAGGAAGCTAAAAGATGGCAAAAGACACTCGCAGTCGCAAAAAGGTGGCTCGTCGTTCAGTATCGGAGGGCATTGCCCATATCCATGCGTCTTTTAATAACACCATTGTTACGATTACCGATCGTCAGGGTAATGCACTGGCTTGGGCCACTTCAGGTGGACAAGGCTTCCGTGGTTCACGTAAATCTACACCATTTGCAGCTCAGGTTGCAGCTGAAGTCGCTGGTAAAGCGGCTCAAGAATATGGTGTTAAGAATATCGACGTTTTGGTCAAAGGACCAGGACCGGGTCGTGAGTCTGCGGTAAGAGCACTAGGTGCATTGGGTTATAAAGTCAACAGCATCTCTGATGTAACCCCAATCCCACACAATGGTTGCCGTGCGCCGAAAAAGCGCCGCGTCTAATATTAAAGACGAAGCTTTTTATCATAAGAGCTTATAGGAGACATAACAATGGCCCGTTATATTGGACCAAAACTCAAATTATCACGTCGTGAAGGTACAGACTTAGGCCTTAAGTCTGGTGTTAAACCATACGACGTAAAAACGAAAAAATCGGCTCGTCCACCTGGTCAACATGGTGTTAGCCGTAATAAAAGTTCAGAATACTCTCTACAATTACGTGAAAAACAAAAAGTTAAGCGTATCTATGGTGTATTAGAGCGTCAGTTTGCAAACTACTACAAAGAAGCTGCTCGTAAGCGTGGCGCTACTGGTGAAAACTTGTTAGCAATGCTTGAGAGCCGTCTTGATAACGTAGTATATCGCATGGGCTTCGGCTCAACTCGCGCTGAAGCACGTCAGCTAGTTAGCCATCGCACTGTGATGGTGAAAAAAGCTGGCCGTGATGAGTTTGTTCGTGTGAACATTCCATCAATTCAGTTGCAAGATGGTGATGTCATCGCTATCCAAGAGAAGTCTCGCGAACAACTACGTATTAAAAACGCTATCGAACTAGCGACACAACGTGGTATTCCAGAATGGCTAGATGTTGACCACAGCAAACTACAAGGCACGTTTAAGAAAGCGCCTGATCGTATTGATCTACCTGCTGAAATCAACGAAAGCTTGATCGTTGAGCTATACTCTAAGTAAGTAACGTGATGCTCGATGTTATGAAAATAGCATTGAGCAATTGACGTTAATTAAACCAGTTTAATAAATCGAGGTGACATCATGATGCTAAGTGCAACTGAGTTTCTAACGCCGAATGCCATTAACGTGGATACGGTTAATGAAACGATTGCGAAAGTCACGCTCGAACCGTTAGAACGCGGCTTTGGGCATACCTTAGGTAATGCCTTACGTCGCATCTTGTTATCTTCATTACCTGGTGCTGCAGTCATTGAAGCTGAGATTGATGGTGTTGACCATGAATACTCAACGCTTGAAGGGCTACAAGAAGACGTGCTTGACTTGCTTTTGAACTTAAAAGGCTTGGCAATCACCCTTCATGACCAAAATGAAGTATTTTTGACCTTGGATAAACAAGGTCCAGGCACTATTACTGCTGCAGACATCACCTTGCCGCATAATGTTGACATTATCAATCCAGAATTGGTATTAGGCACATTAAGCGATCGTGGTCATCTTAAGATGCGTTTGCGCGTAGTAATGGGTCGTGGATATGAGCCAGCTAACCAGCGCCGTGAAGATGGTGACACTAAAGCGATTGGACGCTTAAAGCTTGATGCAAGTTTTAGTCCAGTACTTCGTGTTGCTTATCAGGTTGAGAACGCACGTGTAGAACAACGTACCGATCTTGATCGTCTTATCATTGAGCTTGAAACTAATGGCACTATAGATCCAGAAGAAGCAATTCGTAAAGCAGCCACTATTTTACAACAACAGATTTCTATCTTTGTTGACCTAGAAGCTGAAGAAGCGCCTGAGCCTGTGAAAGAAAAAGAAGAGGTTGATCCGGTGCTATTACGCCCTGTGGACGATCTCGAACTAACGGTTCGCTCAGCCAACTGCTTGAAAGCTGAAAACATTTACTATATCGGTGATTTGGTACAGCGTTCAGAGACTGAACTACTAAAAACCCCAAATCTTGGTAAGAAATCATTAACGGAAATCAAAGACGTATTAGCGTCTAAAGATTTGGAGCTTGGTATGCGCCTAGATAACTGGCCGCCAGCTGACCTTCGTGTTGATGATCGCTTTTCTTATCGTAGCCGTTAAACTTTAAGGATTTTTGACTATGCGCCATCGTAAGAGTGGAGTCAAGCTGGGTCGTACCGGCAGTCATCGTAAGGCAATGTTTCAGAACATGACCAACTCATTATTTGAGCATGAACTGATCAAAACAACTTTACCAAAAGCAAAAGAGTTACGTCGCGTTGCTGAGCCATTAATCACTATGGCTAAAGAAGACAACGTTGCTAACCGTCGTTTGGCATTCAGCCGTATGCGTAGCAAAGCTATGGTAGGCAAACTATTTGGTACTCTTGGTCCTCGTTACCAAGCTCGTCCAGGTGGCTATTTGCGTATCGTAAAATGCGGTTACCGTGATGGTGACAATGCGCCAATGGCTTATGTAGAACTGGTTGATCGTGACTAATTTTACACGCTAATTGTAAGATAAAAAAAGCTCCAATTAATTGGAGCTTTTTTTTATGCGTTTTTTATTTATAAAGGTTTTTATTTATAACAATAGCGAGCTGACATCAGCCGCACCTTGTCTGATAACCTCGGGCTGGCCACTGGTCATATCGATAATGGTAGTTAGCTTAGTGGTTTTAATACCGGCATTTATCAAACCATCTATTTGATGACCCAGTAAGTCTTCGATCTCAAAGGGATCGTCCAATATATCATCGCGATTGGGTAGTATTAAGGAGCTGGTCAGAATAGGTTCGTCCATGGCTTCTAACAGCGCCTGCGCAATAGGGTTGCTCGGTACTCGAATACCGATGGTTTTTTTCTTAGGATGCGCCAATTTCTTAGGCACATCTTTGGTAGCGTTTAAGATAAATGTAATCGGTGCTGGTGTATGGGCTTTTAGCTGTTTAAATTGTACATTGTCTACGCTTGCATAATTGGCAATTTCACTCAAGTCGCGGCATAACAGCGTAAATTGATGCTTATCATCAAGCGCGCGTATTTGCTTGAGCTTTTCTAGTGCATCTTTGGCACCTAGCCGGCAACCAAAGGCATAACTGGTATCGGTAGGGTAGATAAGCAGCTGATCACTGCGTAATAAATCCGCCGCTTGTTCGATAAGTCGCGGCTGTGGGTTCTCTGGATGAATGTAGAATACTTGCATAATCATTCCTTATTTTATAATTATAGATTACTTGATATAGGGTTTTTTAATATAAAAATTTAATCCATCATGATTGAATCTAACAATTTCAATATCAGACTTTTTTCTGACTAACTATGCTAATAAACAATTAAGCATAGAAAAAATTAAAGCTACCTATCCAGTATAGCGCAAAGCAAATATAAGTTTATTGGCACGGCGTTACTATGAGTAGGGAAACGTTAACGCTATAAAATGGATTGTTTTTGATAAGTAGCAAATATGAGGTGAGCAGTATTGTGCAACTAAGCAGCGCTACAGATAGTCAATAATGCCTGCAATAACGTTTTGGCATCACGCGGTAGCGTATGAGGCTCAGCAATATAGGCTTTGGCTTGTTGATAGACATCATAAGCAAAGGTGCTAGCGCTGGTATCAAAGTCTGCAAATAGATTGTCCTGTGAGACTTGAAAATTACGCCCGCAAGCCAAGCTAAACAAACACTCCAGTGCCTGTGGTTTAATCTCTACACGCTCAAATGCCTGCTGCTGCGCTGCCGTGCGTCCATCAGGCGCATACCAGTAGCCAAAGTCGCTCAAGCTCCTACGCTCGCTACCAGTGAGGCTCCAGTGACTACATTCATGCAATGCACTTTGAAAGAAACCATGGGCAAATTCAATACGTGCTGGCTGATTGTCTTTGGCAGGAAAATACTCTGGTTCGCCCGCGCCGCGCACTAAGATAACTTCTTGATCCGCAAACAAGGTATTGAATAAACTTATCAGCCAATCAGTCGCTGCTTCTTCATTTTTATCATTAGAGATATTTGCACTTTGTGCATCTATGATTGGCTTGTCAGGAAAGGGTTTTGTATGTTGAGCACAGATAATCTGCTGCCATTGCTCCGCCAGTGCTTTTAGCTGCGGTTTTTTTTGAATATTATCATTGGGTTTTTTACTGTCTAATGCCCGAAGACGTTTTAGTAAACGTTTGGCGTCAGGCGCAGAAAGTAAGTGAGAAAAATCAGGATCAATAACAGGCGATATCATATTAAAATAGTAACCAAGTAAGAGATTTATGGCGCTTTATACAGGCACAATAGAGTCACGCCGATAAAACAAAGCAAGAGGTAACCCGTTTGCGAAAATTAGTGTACAACAATTAGCATCAAAACCAGTGCTATAACTATTACTAAAGTTAGTGCCAAAAAATCTTAACATACTAGCGCTAGCGCTAATCCATGCTTTCCGTTAGTATGGCAGGCAATATTATACACCGTTTTTGATGAATGAGGCCGCGCATGTCAAGCACCCCAACAAACAAGCCCTCAGCGCTTCAGGCTGATAAAGCATCAGCCCCTACGTCAGCGAATCTGCCAGAACATATCTCCTTAAGTAAATGGGAAGACAGTGGTTTTGAATGGGTAGGGCAAGTCGCACCGCGCTCTTTTGAGCGTCTTAATGCCTTACTGACGACCGAGCATCTACAGTCAGACCTTCAGATTAAAGCCAATCTTTATCGCCGTAATAATGTTTTACATCTCTCTTTTACCTTAACCGGTGAGATATGGTTAACTTGCCAGCGTTGTTTGCAACCGATTGCGATTGATTTGACCGATGATTATGATATCGCATTGCTCGATAATGAAAGCCAAGTGCGCTTGGTCGGTGAAGAGCAGGATTATTTATTGCTTGATGAAATTATCACTGAGCCGGCTCCTGAGCGTTTATTACCGCTTAAAAAACTGGTCGAAGATGAGATTTTATTGAAAACGCCTATGGCACCAAAGCATGATGATTGCGAGATGAGTGTTGAGCAATTTGGTGAAATACCAGAAGAAGAAGAAAATGAAAATCCTTTTGCGGCGTTAGCTTCGTTAAAAGGTAAGTTGTAGTCGTATAATTTGCAGTATGGGCAAAATTAATGGCGGCTTTATACCTTTTATCAGCTTTCTGCAGAAGAGTGGAAAGCAGGGCTTTATTAATTCGCGAAACATGCGTATAATGTCCCGTTTATTGCATTCTAGCAACCTGCCGCTGGCAGAGAGAAGCTGACCTTGCAAACGAACTATAGATTTTAGACGTAGTCAGCACTTTAATACGTGTGGCAATCTATTTAACTAATGATGCGTAAGACTTAGGTTGTTGTGATTATATAGCCTCTGTCAGTATCGATTAAAGCTGAATTTCAAGCTTATCCCTTTTAAGTATAGGAGCTATATCATGGCTGTTCAAAAAAGTCGTAAAAGTCGTTCTCGTCGTGACATGCGCCGTTCACATCATCGTATGGAAATCGCTGAGTTAAGCATCGACGCCACCACTGGTGAAAAGCATCGCCGTCATCACATGACTAAAGATGGTTTCTATCGTGGTCGCCAGTTGTTTAAAGTTAGTCAAGACGCTTAAGTTATTTGCTAATTGATGGTTGATGCAAAATGATGATAGTTCCGATAACTATCTATGATTTTACACAGTTATTATTGGGCAAGCAGTTTGAGCAAACGAAAGCCAAGTTATTTCGCTATCATATATTATGTAGCTAGATAACTTGGCTTTTTGTTATTCGTTTTTTAACAGTAATTCATTTTAAGTAGTAAATATTATAAATTTAAGCAGTAAATATTATAAATAAACCGTTTTACGCCATTGGCTTGTTGGCAGCTATGCTAATGGCCTGCGTCAGTGTATAGTTTAACCACCGTTAGCTGTCTTAAAGGAATAATGATAGCCATCACTTTATATCATAAATCTTCTAATTGTTTTCTAATTCTATAATGCACCCCATTAATTTAGGGGTATTTCCAATTAAATAAGGAATATTGGTTATGGCCTCTGTACCCGATATGATAAAGAAACAACCCACTCGCATCGCAGTCATGTTCCCAGGACAAGGCTCGCAAGTCGTCGGAATGCTGAGTGAGCTTGCTGAAACCTATCCTGAGATTCGTGATACCTTTGCTGAGGCGAGTACGGCGCTTGGTGAAGATTTATGGGAAATTTGTCAGGATGAAGACAAGCTTAATCAAACCCAATACACACAGCCGGCTTTATTGACTGCTAGTATCGCTGTGTGGCGCATTTTACAACAAAAAATAAAAGACAAGCCTTGTTACCTAGCGGGTCATTCGTTAGGGGAATATAGCGCCCTTTGTGCGGCTGGTGTGATAACGCTTGCTGATGCCGTCAAGCTGGTGCATAAACGTGGCCAATTGATGCAAGAGGCGGTGGTTGGTATTGATACCGCAATGGCAGCCGTACTAGGTCTAGAAGACCACCGGGTTGAGAACTTGTGTGAACAAGCTACCGAGCATGTTGATGATGCCATTGTCGGGGCAGCAAACTTTAACAGTCCCGGACAAGTGGTGGTTTCAGGTAATGCCGCAGGCGTCAACGCCGTCATTGATAAAGTTCAAAATACTGGTAAAAAAGCCATTCCCTTAAAGGTCAGTGTGCCATCGCATTGTGCCCTTATGGAACCTGCAAGCAGTGCCTTGGCCGAAGAGCTAGCGGCTATTCAGTTTGATCAAGCGACTATTCCTGTGATTCAAAACCGTCATGCACGGGTCGAAACCAGTGCCACAGGCATCAAGCAGGCATTGACCGAGCAGTTAAGCGAACCTGTCCTATGGTCAAAAACCATGCAAGAGCTGGCGGATAAACAAATTAATATTTTAATCGAGTGTGGCAGTGGTAATGTCCTGAGCAATTTGGCCAAGCGTCAAGCGCATCCTATTGCCAGTTATCCTACCGACAAGCCCGCCCGTCTAGATAAGTTAATGGAGGTATTATCATGAGCCGTACGATTACATTAGTGACCGGTGCTAGCCGCGGTATTGGCAAAGCCGTTGCCAAACGTTTTGCCAAAGAAGGCCATTTTGTCATTGGCACCGCGACCACAGAGAAAGGCGCGGCACTTATTGATGATTATTTACACGATAGCGGCGGTATTGGTCGAGTATTAGACGTACGTGATACCGCGCAGATTGATAAGCTGTTTGAAGAGATTGAAAGCGTCTATGGCGCGGTACAAGTATTGGTCAATAACGCCGGTATTACCCAAGATGGCTTATTGATGCGCATGAAAGATGAAGATTGGGACAATGTGCTTGATACCAATTTAACCTCAGTTTATCGTATGAGCAAACGTGCGGTACGCGGTATGATGAAAGCGCGCCGTGGTCGTATCATCAATATCACCTCTGTTGTCGCCCAAATGGGCAATGCGGGCCAATCTAACTATGCTGCGACCAAAGCCGGTGTAGAAGGTTTTAGCCGTACGCTGGCGCGCGAGATTGGCTCAAGACAGGTGACCATTAACTGTGTCGCCCCAGGTTTGATTGAAACAGACATGACCGATGAGCTCGATGAGCGCTTACTAAATTCAATGCTCGATGCGGTGCCGATTAGCCGTCTTGGTCAGCCAGAAGATATCGCTGCAGCGGTCTCATTCCTAGCGAGTGATGAAGCCAGCTATATCACCGGTGCGATTATTCCGGTTAATGGTGGTATGTATATGTAGCATTAGGATTTATTATTCTAATTAAGCGTTACATACTTATAATAAAAAACTCTGTGAACGAGTGTAAACTATAATAAAGGGTGCTATAATGACGGATACTTTTTTGTCAAAGCCCTGTATGATAGCAAGGCTTTACCAGACATTAGTCAAAACGTATAATTGGTTATAGTGCACTCAGACAGCCATATTAATCTGAACATCCCATTTTATATATAATGCTATAGTGCCCAATACGGGACTATAGCAATTTGTCAAAATAATAGATCAAAAAGGAGAAATCTACATGAGTAATGATACCGAGCTAAGAGTTAAAGCTGCAGTAGCAGAACAATTGGGTATGAATGTTGAAGACATCAACAACGATGCATCATTTATGGAAGACTTAGGCGCTGATTCATTAGACCTAGTTGAATTGGTTATGTCATTTGAAAGCGATTTTGGCATCACTATTCCTGATGAAGATTCAGCAGAGCTAACCACGGTTCAAAAAGCGATTGATTACGTGCAAGCGCAGCTATAATTAGCGATTAGCTTAAACCGTTTGATATGACCGTTTATCTTGATAGATAAGCGGTTTTTTTTGCTTATTTTTTATAGCTTATTTTTATAAATATCGTCTGGCTACTATTATCGTCTTTCTTAATTTGCCGTAATAGCTTTTATACATTACTCGTTACCATTAACGATTACGTTAACATAAGCTACGCCAAATCAACATTACTCAACATACTATTACTATTCATCGCTGATGCCTTTGCTTATACTCATAATGGTAAACAAAAAAGGGTGGTAACCGCTAGGCGTTATCATCGTAAAAATAACCATGCATAATAATTAATAATATTTTAAGGAGCAGTTATATGGGTATGTTCAGTTTTGCAAAAGATATCGGTGATAAAATCTTTAACCGTGATGATGCCAAGCATGACGCTAAAGCAGAAACCAAAGCGGATGCCAATACTCCAGTACAAAGCAGTGAGCCTTCAGCTCAGTCTGTTGCCAATATTTTACTGCGTCGTATTCAGCAACAAAACCTGAATATCAGCGATTTAAAAATCAAATACAACGGCTCAACCGATACTGCTGAAATCAGTGGTAAAGCGAAAACACAAGCAGACCGTGAAAAAGCCATTATTGCTATCGGTAACGTGCAAAATGTTGCTAAAGTCATCGATAATATCGATATCGAAGAAGATGCACCTGAATCTACCATGTATACGGTAAAATCTGGTGATAGCTTGTCTAAAATCGCAAAAGACGTTTATGGTTCAGCGAACGATTATATGAAAATCTTCGAAGCCAATAAGCCGATGCTTTCTGAGCCAGATAAGATTTATCCTGGTCAAGTACTACGTATTCCTAAGCCATAAGATGATTTTGAATATTAAAATATAGACTTTTAAACATAAATATTTAAAGTTACACGCTAATAAAAATGCCTCTTACTAAAATAAGAGGCATTTTTTTTGGTATATTTGCTATAGAAGTTATGGCTTAGAACTTTCTGATTTTTCCTGCTGCTCTTTGATAGCCCAAGTAATATGCTCATCGAGCATGGCATTATGGATGCCCAGTTTTTGCTGAAGTTGAAAGGTTATTTCTGCGCTACCATCCGCATTGCCAAGAGCAATGGCAATATTACGTAAAAAATTCACGTAACCCGTGCGTCTCAGTGGGCTACCTTCGGTCTTCTTCATAAACTCTGCTTCCTGCCATTGCCATAGCTCAAGTAAACTGCTGCTATCAAGATTGTGCCTCGGCGCAAAGTCCTCTACCGATGTCAGGTTGGCGTAGCGATTCCATGGGCAAATAAGCTGACAGTCATCGCAGCCAAAGATACGATTACCAATGGCGCGGCGATATTTGGTGTCTATGATGCCATCGTGCTCAATGGTGAGATAAGAGATACAGGCAGAGGCATTAAGCTCGTAGGGCGCGATAATCGCTTGGGTAGGGCAGATGTCGATACAAGCGCTGCAGCTGCCACAATGCTCTTTGACTGGCTCATCATCGGGCAGCTCGAGGCTCATAAACAGCTCACCCAACACAAAAAATGAGCCAGCTTGTTTGTTGATGAGTAGGGTATGTTTGCCCGTCCAACCAAGACCTGCTGCGTCGGCAATAGGGCGCTCAAAGATAGGAGCAGAGTCACTAAAAGGTCTAAAAATAAAATCTTGCTCTGAGCCGATATTAAGATGCTGCCATTCAGGAAGCATGGCTTCGATTTTTAATGCCAATTGCTTAAGGCGACTACGCATTGTCTTATGATAATCACGGCCTCGAGCATAACGGGCGATGATACCTTGATTGGGATAAGCATTATCAGTGACCGCCCGCGGGATTGGAGTTTGGGTTAAATAATCCATGCGTACGCTGATGATGGTTTTCGCGCCTTCTACCAGCTGTTCGGGATGGGCACGCAAATGATGGTTATTATGCATAAACTGCAATTGCCCCTCATAACCTTTAGCTAGCCATTGCTGTAGTCGCTCAGTCTGCTGAACAAATAAAGGATGATGCACCGATAAAAAACCACAGTCAGCAAAGCCTAGAGCTTGGGATTGGGCTTTAATCCATTGCTTTACCTCGGCTGGCGTTGCAAAGGTTGGGGCATTATTAACATCAATTTTTGTTTGTCGTACATGATTGGGCGTAGTCGTCTGCGCTGCTAACGTCTGTGTGTTTGGCTCTATTGACTGAGACTGAGACTGAGTAGGTTGGGATTTGCTATTCATAGTGAGCTATAAATGATAATGTGAATAGCTGTATGATAAGCCAGTGAGCTAAGAGCGCAAGTAGCAAAATAAATAAATCTGGATTTATACTGATATCTAATCGAACCTAACATTTGAATAAGCTCATAGGGATGATACGTCATCCTATTATTAAAATAACAAAGCTATTAAATAAAATAAGCGAGAATCAACCATGCCAGTACCAGTCAATTTATTAGCAAATAGCACTATGCCTATTGCGCTGTATAACAGTAAACAACTTTATGCCATGGAGCAGGCATGGTTTACAGACGGGCATGATAGTTTTGGACTGATGAAACAAGCGGCATGGCAGATGGCACAGTATATTGCAGCGCTGTATGAGCAAAAATCCATCAATATTCATGAATCAGATAATATTGAATTTTACCGTCGTCCTGCTTATTCGCATCGAGTCAGCATTTGGGTGGGCAAGGGGAATAACGGTGGCGACGGTTGGCTGATTGCTTATTATTTGCAGCAAATGGGCTGGCAAGTAGAGATCATAGCCGTTGGTTTTGATAGTCATGAGTTTGAGATAGCTAATACAACGCAATGTCTTAATAAGGAAAGTGCGCTATCGGATGCACAAAAAGCGCTACAGATAGCGTTGTCTGCTAACTGCTCTTATCAGCACTTTGAAGACAGTAATTATAATGACAATAACAATAACAATAACAATGAGAAAGTAAATAAGCAGTGGCAAGCGGATGTTTATATCGATGCGCTATTCGGTATTGGTTTAGATCGCGCGCCTACAGATATTTATAAGCAGGCAATTTGCGCTTTTAATGCTGCTATTCAGGATGATAGTGCTTTGGCGATTGCGGTTGATATTCCCAGCGGATTGGTTGCTTCTACGGGTCAAGTATTCGACCAAATAGCGGTGCAAGCTGATGCGACACTATGCTTAATTGCGCGTAAATTTGGTTTGCATACTAAAGATGGTATGGATTATAGCGGAGAAGTGATGGATATACCGCTGATACCGTATCAAATAGATAGTGAGGCATTTAAGCCAGTTGCCAAATTAATGACGACTGCGCATGCTTTAAATCCTCGTCGGCAAAACAGCTATAAAGGCAGCTATGGACATGTATTAATCATTGGTGGTAATCGTATTGATGGCTCCCAAGGGATGGGCGGTGCCGCTATCCTTTCAGCATCGAGTGCGATGGCAACAGGGGCTGGTAAAATTACTGTCGCCTGTCACGAGGCATTTCATGGGGCGCTATTAACGTCGTTACCAGATGCAATGACGATGAATTTACATGATACCGATGGGGTAAAAAACCTTATCAATGAAGCCAGTGTGATGGCTATCGGTATGGGACTAGGCCGTGATCAGAAAGCAAAAGCAGTGTTTATCACTTATATTGAAGCTGCGATAAGAGAAGGTAAGCCGATAATCATTGATGCGGATGGTCTGTATCATTTGGCAGCATTACAACTCGATGAGCATCAACTGGTAGCGAAGTTAAAAGAGCATAGTGCTAAGCATCAGGTTTGTTTCACCCCGCATAGTGGTGAAGCCGCTAAGTTATTAAATAAAAAGATTAGTGAGCTAGAAGCTGATAGGTTAGCAGCGATAAAACAGTGTGCCAAGATATATGGTGGAGATTGGGTATTAAAAGGCGCAGGGTCGTTAATTTTGGAACAGGATAAAGCAGAGCATCATGTTTATGTTTGCGGCGTCGGTAACGCTGGCATGGCAAGCGCTGGCATGGGCGATGTGCTATCAGGTGTGATTGCAGGTCTACTAGCTCAAGAAGATTTAAACCAAGCAGCGCGTAGTTTGCACCAAGCGGTGCTTCTTCATGGATTGGCAGGAGACTGCTTAGTCAAACAAACGGGGAAATTAAAAAGTATGACCAATAATGATAGGTCATTATTGGTCGGTCAACGAGGCTTACAAGCGCAAGATATGCCCGCTGCTATTCGTCATGTTATGCAATTGATTACTAAATAACTAATAACGGATAAGCATTAAATAGAGCGGTGCTAACATTGTTAAAAATAATTAAAATTAGGTCTTGGCGCCATTACAATATTGGTTGATGGCTTGCTGTACGCGCTCACGCTTTAGCTCAATTTCACGGCCATCTAAATATTGACGTTTACCGTTGGCATCCATCTCATAAATACGTCCGCCAACATTGAGGTTGGTCAAATTGTTACGTAATGACTGGCAACGCTGGGCATTGGCCTGCGCCTCTTGCTCTTTGATACGCGCCTCTAACTGCGCAACCCGCTGTTCTTCTGCGCTTTGTGGTGCCGC
This sequence comes from Psychrobacter sp. ANT_H3, assembly GCF_027919975.1. Taxonomy (NCBI): domain Bacteria; kingdom Pseudomonadati; phylum Pseudomonadota; class Gammaproteobacteria; order Moraxellales; family Moraxellaceae; genus Psychrobacter; species Psychrobacter sp. ANT_H3. Next base: position 103,591 of record NZ_JAQISM010000019.1, read on the forward strand.
TTGGTTGGCTTCAGTTTTACCAGCTAATTGCCCAGCGTTACTTTGTCTACCATCACTGCGAAATTCAATCACTTCGATATTTCTGCCATCTTGCGGGGCATGTTGGCTGTATTTTACCTCACCATGCGCGCCGATAGACTTATAAACCTGAATGGCATGACTGGCATTGATTGGTAGCATGAGCATACACGCCGTGCTGATACTCATAAGCAGTTTGGCAGCGGTATTTATCGTAGACGCATATGCCATGGTAACAACCCTCTTAATAGGTAAAAAACGGATATATTTATCAGTTAAGGATAATATTTAAACGTCTTAATAACAATATAAATACATTAGTGTTTGATTCTAGCAAATAATACTTATAAATGTACATTATTTAATAACTAATAGTTAGGGTTAGGGTTTAGAAGTTTTTCTTGACAATGGTGCCCAAACCACCGAATATAATAGCAGTTGATTGGTCAGTGAGCGGCTTTTATGATATTGCCGTGGCACTTGAAAATAAGGACTAGCGGTTGCTTATCAGTAGCTCGCTTAGCTGTATTTTCTTTGTGACAAGAATATAAAACAGATGGTCATTATCGCAATGGTTATCAGATGCTATATTTATTGTCTCCGGACTTATCCGTCTACAATGACTAAGATAAACTTATTATTAGTGTGTTTGCTAAGATTTGGCTGTAGTAAAAATAGGGCATAATGTGTGGCTGTAACATTTACTCATTAAACAGGTTATAAGATTTAGCGATCCTATAACGTGTCACCATTTTGAGATTTGTTTTTCATGCGCTATCGATTTATTTATTACTAGCGTAAGCTCGTATTCATCACAAATAATAAGCTTCTTTTATAGATGCATTCGCATCTTGTCACTTGTCTATCGATAAACTCCTGTCACAATACTGACCTTACATATATTGCTGTGTTTGAGTGGCTTGCTGTCTTATAAAACAGCGTTACTTAAATATAGTGGGCACACATTCTTGATATGGACAAGGATTCGTATTTATTTTAAGAGCCAGACAACCCTATGTAAATATCGTGGTTTTCTCTTATAAATAAACGCCAATACTTGCCACAAAAAAAGGTGATGACAGTGACGCAAACCACGCAAAGTCCGAATATGACTGGACATACCCAAACGGGTAATGCCGCCAAAAATTTTGAAGAGAAGCAACAACGCCTTGCTGAAGGTAGCGATCAGCCTGTGATGCTATCTGGCGCTGAGATGTTGGTACAATCACTCACCGATGAAGGGGTCAAATATATTTTTGGCTACCCAGGCGGTGCTGTTCTGCATATTTATGATGCCTTGTTTCAACAAGAGAATATCGAGCATATTTTAGTACGTCATGAGCAAGCAGCCGGTCATATGGCAGATGCTTATTCGCGAGTCACAGGTCAGACAGGGGTGGTCTTAGCGACTTCAGGTCCGGGCGCTACCAACACGGTGACGGCTATTGCCACTGCCTTTATGGATTCTGTGCCGATGGTGGTCATCGCAGGTCAGGTACCTAGTAGCCTAATCGGTGAAGATGCCTTCCAAGAAACCGATATGGTTGGTGTATCGCGTCCTATCGTGAAGCATAGCTTTCAAGTGCGCCATGCTAGCGAAATTCCTATGATTGTCAAAAAAGCCTTTTATATTGCCCAGTCTGGACGCCCCGGTCCTGTGGTCATCGATGTGCCAAAAGACATGACCGCGCCTAGCGAGAAATTTGCTTATGAATATCCGAAAGAGGTATTTATACGCTCATATCAGCCGTCATTAAAAGGTCATAGTGGTCAGATTAAAAAAGCGGTTGAAACGCTGCTTGCTGCTAAGCGCCCGATCATTTACTCTGGTGGCGGGGTCGTTTTAGGTAATGCACATAAAGAGCTGACTCATCTTGCGCATCGCTTGAATTTACCAGTAACCAATACCCTAATGGGCTTGGGTGCCTTTCCTGGCTCTGATAGTCAGTTCTTAGGTATGCTTGGTATGCATGGCACGTATGAAGCCAACATGACCATGCATCATGCTGACGTCATCTTGGCAATTGGGGCGCGTTTTGATGACCGCGTGACCAACAATGTCAAAAAATTCTGTCCGAATGCGACGATTATTCATATTGATATTGATCCTACGTCTATTTCAAAAACGATTAATGCGCATATTCCGATCGTGGGCGATGTCAAATCTGTCCTTACCGATATCATAGAGATTGTCGGTGATGATAAAGAGCTAGAACAACATGCATTGTTAGATTGGTGGTCACAAATTAACGAGTGGCGTAAGCGTCATGGCCTGCGTTATGACACCAGCACTGACAATGGCATTAAGCCACAAGCGGTCGTGCAAGCTTTAGATAAAGTGACTAATAGTAACGCGATTATCACCAGTGACGTCGGTCAGCATCAGATGTTTGCGGCGCTTTACTATACCTACAATGAGCCGCGTCAATGGCTAAACTCAGGTGGTCTTGGTACCATGGGCGTTGGCCTGCCATACGCAATGGCGGCGAAGCTTGCCAATCCTGAGCGCGACGTGGTTTGTATTACCGGTGAAGGCTCTATTCAGATGAATATCCAAGAGCTCTCAACCTGCCTACAGTATAATTTGCCAGTTAAAATATTAAACCTAAATAACGCCCAGTTAGGTATGGTAAAACAGTGGCAAGACATGCTGTATGAAGGTCGTCACGCACAGTCCTATATGAATTCATTACCGGATTTTGTCAAATTGGCCGAAAGCTATGGTCATGTCGGTATTAAGATTACTGATCCTGCGACTATGGAAGCACAGTTGGCGGAAGCCATGGCCATGACAGATAAATTGGTATTTATCGACGTTTATGTCGATCGTAACGAGCATGTGTATCCGATGCAAATCGCTGGGCAAGCGATGCGTGATATGTGGTTAACAAAAGGGGAGCGTACCTAATGCAACAACAACATCTGATTTCGGTATTGATGGAAAACGAAGCGGGTTCGTTGTCGCGAGTGGTTGGTTTGTTCTCTCAACGTGGCTACAACATCGAAACTTTGAACGTTGCCCCAACAGACGATCCGAGTATTTCTCGCTTAACGTTAACCACTATTACGTCACCTGAAAAAATTGAACAAATCACCAAGCAATTGCATAAATTGATTGAAGTGGTTAAAGTGCTTAATCTATCAGATAACGTACACGTTGAACGCGAGCTTATGCTAATCAAAGTACGAGCGACAGGCGGTGTACGTGAAGAGATTAAACGTAGTGCAGATATTTTCCGCGCACAAATCGTTGATGTAAATTCAAACCTTTATACCATTCAAATCGTCGGTGACAAAGCCAAGCTTGACGGCTTTATCGATGTGATTGGCCGCGAACGTATCATGGAAGTCGTGCGTTCGGGTGTGATTGGTATTGCACGCGGCGAAAAAACGCTAAGCTTATAATCAGCGTTTATTGCAAAATATACGGTTTTAAGCTTGGTATTTTAAACTTATTTATTCAACACTTAACATAGCGCTTATATGGCAAATCACTTTACGACAGTGACTGTAATCTAGGCGTTTATTTATCCATGGCCCGCCATGATTGAGGAAAAGGACTCTACTTATGAACGTTTATTATGATAAAGACTGTGATCTATCGATTATCCAAGGCAAAAAAGTTGCTATTATCGGTTACGGTTCACAAGGCCATGCACACGCACTTAACCTACAAGATTCAGACGTCGATGTGACCGTTGGTCTACGTGCCAACTCTGGCTCATGGAAAAAAGCGGAAAACGCTGGTCTAAAAGTTGCGGAAGTAGAAGAAGCGGTAAAAGCTGCTGACGTCATTATGATTTTGACACCTGATGAGTTCCAAAAAGAGCTCTATCAAAATGAGATTGAACCAAATATCAAAGAAGGTGCAACATTGGCTTTCGCTCATGGTTTTGCGATTCATTATAACCAAGTCGTTCCACGTAGCGATCTTGACGTTATTATGGTTGCGCCTAAAGCACCAGGCCATACTGTACGCTCAGAATTTACCAAAGGCGGCGGTATCCCAGATTTGATCGCTATCTATCAAGACGCATCAGGTCAGGCTAAGCAGTTAGCCTTGTCTTATGCTGCTGGTGTTGGTGGTGGTCGTTCAGGTATCATCGAAACCACGTTTAAAGATGAAACTGAAACTGACTTATTTGGTGAGCAAGCGGTACTTTGTGGCGGCGCTGTTGAGCTAGTAAAAATGGGCTTTGAAACCCTAACAGAAGCAGGCTACGCACCAGAAATGGCTTACTTTGAGTGCTTACATGAGCTAAAGCTTATCGTAGACCTCATGTATGAAGGCGGCATCGCTGACATGAACTACTCAATTAGTAATAACGCTGAATACGGCGAATATGTGACTGGTCCTGAAGTGATCAATGAGCAATCACGTGAAGCCATGCGTAATGCGCTAAAACGCATCCAATCTGGCGAATACGCAAAAATGTTCATCAGTGAAGGCGCAACCAACTACCCATCAATGACTGCACGTCGTCGTAACAACGCTGAGCATCAAATTGAAGTGACTGGTGCTAAATTGCGCGGCATGATGCCTTGGATTGGCGGCAACAAAATCATCGATAAAGACAAAAACTAATTGGCTAGTGAGCGATTAGGTAATTAATCGCTCATCTAGAATTTAAAACCCGTGCTATCACTTGATGGCACGGGTTTTTTAATAGCTATTATTTCAATAAGCTAAGTAAGGTTTTCATGTCAATTGCTTTAATATTGGTTGAAAACGCATCATCTCTGCCTCATATAGACAGCCTTCATCATTTTTATCAATGACTTTGTCTTATTTAAAGCGTTATTTCATGTCGCTTCTTATTCTTATTTTTTCTTGATTACAGGTTGTCTGTTGTGCAAATACCAAATCCTAACTGGCTAACGCCGCAATTCGCATATATTACTCTGAGCGCTATCGTGGCTGTTTTGATATGGATAGAGGGGGAGATGCTCAAAAGCAATCAGGGTAAGTTGCCAAAGTCAAAATTTTTCCAAATCAGCTCCTTGATTGATAGCGCTTGGTTTTTTGTCTCGACAGTTGCCTTATATGTCATCGATCTAGCGCCATTAGCGCTCGCAGTTCCGGTTGCTTATAGTATCTATACTATTTATGGCTGGATATACGGCACACGGCTACTCAAACGTAAAGGCATACCCGATTCACCGAAAGACTTGGTGGTTCCAGCTAAGTACATCGCTTATAGCCAATCGTTTTCCTTGATATTTTTTGCTCTATGTCTACTGGTATTATCGTCACCATGGCTACCGTTACCGCAATAGATATCGAGTTAAATAGTTAATTTATTAATTTTATCATTAAGAAAAACGTGATGAGTGTTCGTTATAGTTTGCTAAATAACAACAAATAGTTATGAAAATCAATAGCTTAGATAGATTAACGTCATCCTAACCATTCCCTTTACATAAGAAGTGAATTATTTACAAAAAAAAGTAATTTAACCTGTTGCAGTTGAGAAAAGCTGTTATAATCAGCTTGTACTCAGAGGATTTGAGGCAAGAACAGATAGTATATCTTCTAGATATATCAAGGGTTTAAGCCGACGCATTCAGCAGAAAATACTTGAGTATATATCAATTAATCGGTGATGACACACGTCTCGCCAACAGTTAAAGAGTTAGGAAAATTTATGTCAGATAAAGTTGAAGGCACTGTAAAGTGGTTTAATGAAGCTAAAGGTTTTGGTTTTATCGCTCAAGACAATGGCGGACAAGACGTATTCGCTCACTACAGCGCTATCCAAGGTAACGGTTTCAAAACTCTAGCCGAAGGCCAAAAAGTGTCTTTCATCTTAGGTGATGGCAAAAAAGGCCCACAAGCTGAGCAAATCGAAGCTATCTAATCTTACTGATTATTGAGTCATACTGATTTATCAGTTTACTTAATAGCGAAAGATTATTAATAAGCATTGATTCCTTTGTTTGTTAAAACAATAAAAATACTGTTTAGACTTTAAAAAAAAGCAACCTCTCATCAGGTTGCTTTTTTTATGCAATTTTTCTAAGAAAATAGACTAAATATTTAATATCACTAAGCTTGTTCTCATTGATTTTAAATACAATATAGGCGATCCGCTGTAAAATGAACACAGAGCTACTGGTATTAAGTTTGCGCAGCCTCTGTCTGCGTAGGCACAGCAAGCAAGGAAAATGAATACCAGTAGCGCATTATAATACTTGTACTTATTTTATTTAGGACTGACTATAGTAGGTTTTAAATGTAATAGAAGCTTAAATCAAGAGATAATTATCCAGTTAAGTGATTCGTAAAGCATAGAAAGCATGATAAATATTGTACTGCTGACGGCTTTTAATAAGATAAATGGTTCATTTATGTGCTTATAGACGCTTTTTGCAACAGTGGTGACAAATTTATGACGCATTATTCACGGCGTTGCCTTGACCTTAGCACTGTGCTCACGCAAGATAGATGGGTCTGATAATTACGGTTGGCTTAGCTTTAACAGGTTTTAATATTTTACTTTTAAATTTTGATTATTGGTAAAAAGCAAGTATTATGCCAAGACACTTTTGGTGATTGGCTTATGAGTGTTTAGTTAAAATTTCTGTTACTGTAGTAATAACCTTTAGTGGTATTTTGAACGACGATTTGAACAACAGTTTGAAAAAGATGAACCCCTGGTTCTTAACTGGCAATTTTTAATTCATAACATTAATAAACGAGGAACGTATGAAAGCATTAGTAGCGGTCAAGCGTGTCATTGATTACAACGTAAAAGTTCGTGTAAAAGCTGATAATTCTGGCGTAGATTTATCTAACACTAAAATGTCAATCAACCCTTTTGATGAAATTGCTGTTGAAGAAGCGGTTCGTCTAAAAGAGGCGGGCGTGATTGATGAAATCATTGTGGCATCAATTGGTCCAAAAGAGTCACAAGAGCAGATTCGTGCCGCTTTAGCATTGGGTGCTGACCGTGGTGTCTTGGTAGTGACTGACGCAAAACCTTATCCACTACAAATCGCTAAAATCCTAAAAAGTATCGCAGAGGCTGAATCTACCGATATTATCCTGTTGGGTAAGCAAGCTATTGATGATGATAATAACCAAACCGGTCAGATGCTAGCGGCATTGATGGGTATCGGTCAGGGTACGTTTGCGTCAGAAGTGAAAGTTGATGGCGGTAAAGTAAATGTCACTCGTGAAATCGACGGTGGTTTACAGACTCTAGCGCTTGACCTACCAGCGGTTATTACCACTGACTTACGTTTGAATGAGCCACGTTATGCTAAATTGCCTAACATCATGAAAGCGAAGAAAAAGCCACTTGATGAGAAAACGCCTGCTGATTTTGGTGTTGATATGGCATCTAAGCAAGAAATTATCAAAGTCGTGCCACCTGCTGAGCGTAAAGCTGGTATCAAAGTGGGTTCAGTTGACGAGTTGGTCGATAAGCTAAGAAATGAAGCAAAAGTTATTTAATTGTTAATACTTTGTTACGGCATATCCTGTGCAACGTTATGAGGTCTGAGTAGTTTAATATTTAAGCTAAATGGATAAATAACGCTGTACACAAACAACCGCATGAATAGATGATACGAATAAATAAAGGACAAAAACAATGGCAATTTTGGTATATGCAGAACATGACAATGCCAGTCTAAAAAAGGCAACTTTAAACACGATCGCTGCTGCTAAACAAATGGGCGATGATGTCCATGTATTGGTGGCGGGTAGTGGCGCACAAGCGGTAGCTGATGAAGCCGCTAAAGCCGCAGGCGTGACTAAAGTATTATTAGCAGACAATGCCGCTTATGAGCATCAATTGGCTGGTAACGTTGCACTATTGGTTGCTGATATTGCTGGTGATTATAGCCATATCCTTGCACCTGCTACCACCACTGGTAAGAACTTTATGCCACGTGTGGCAGCTTTACTTGACGTGAGCATGTTGTCAGAAATCTCAGCTGTAGTAGACGCGCAAACGTTTGAGCGTCCTATCTATGCAGGTAATGCCACGGCAACGGTTAAGACCACAGAAGATAAAGTCGTTATGACAGTACGTACCACAGCGTTTGACCCAGTAGCAAGTGAAGGTGGTTCAGCGACTGTTGAAACTATCGACAACGTACAAGAGACTGGTAAAGCAAGCTTTGTTAATGAAGAGATGGCCAAATCTGACCGTCCTGAATTAACTTCAGCAGGCATCGTTGTTTCTGGTGGTCGTGCCCTAGCAAATGGTGAAAACTTCACTAAATACATTGAACCATTAGCTGACAAGCTTGGTGCTGCTGTTGGTGCATCACGTGCTGCTGTTGACGCAGGCTATGTACCAAACGATATGCAGGTCGGTCAAACGGGTAAAATCGTGGCACCGCAGCTTTATATCGCGGCTGGTATCTCAGGCGCTATTCAGCATTTGGCTGGTATGAAAGATTCTAAAGTCATCGTTGCTATCAATAATGACCCAGAAGCGCCCATCGCTAGCGTTGCTGATTACTTCTTAGAAGCTGATTTGTTTGAAGCGTTACCTGAGCTGACTAGCAAGATTTAGTTCTTAACGGTTAAGTATTTTATATTGCTTAATCTATGAGAGTTTTGAAGGCCTTCGGTTCAATGAATCGGAGGCTTTTTTTATGTAAAAATTCAAATCCTCATAACGGTCTATACTTCGACATTTAATTTTGATTCTATTAGCCTATCCACTATGATAGACTAAAATTTAGTCTATCAATTTAGCAGGATTTTGGATAAATAGCTTTATCATAGCGCCCGCGGGCTAAGTGATAGTCAGGTGATTGTTATGAATATATTCTCGTGAGAGGCTACTCATAACTGGATGCTATAGACCAATGAATTAGTACATAAGGGATTAGGAGATACTAATGAGTGCAGGATTAAACGCGGCAGTACACTTACCTCAAGAATGGCATGAGTGGGTCGCGACGAATATAATACGCGGTGTTCAAACAGAGACAATCATTGAGACATTAAAGAGCAATCGCTTTTCAGATGCTCAGATCAAAGCCGCTCTCAATGACGAGTTAGAGCCAGTGGCGAATGACAGCAAGCAACCCATTCGTAGGCTGCCGAATAATTGGAAAGAATGGGTCGCTACTAATCTACTTGAGGGAACGAGCAAAAGCAGTATCGCGAACGTATTGGTGCAGCAGGGATTTAGTGAGGCAGAGATTGCCCTAGAGGTACAGACGGCTTTAAAAAGTCCCTATTTGCGAGCGGGTATAAAGGCTGCCAAAACGCTAAAAAAGCGAGAATGGCTACTTGAAACTTGTGATCACTTGGCTAGATTGGATGCCGGTTACAACCAACAGCTCGATGTCATCGATACGCCAGCGTTTGAGACCTTTATTAGAGATTATTATAGTAAGCACAAGCCTGTAGTACTTAAAAAAGGCATTGATCATTGGCCTGCTCTTAAAAAGTGGAGTCCACAATACTTTGCTGAGGTTTTAGGGGATGCAAAAATTGAGGTGCAGTTCGATCGCGAAAATGATACGCTTTTTGAGCGGCATTCTGATAAGTATCGCAAATCGATGCTGATGTCTGAATTTGTCAATATGATAGAAAATGACGGTGAAAGTAATAACTATTATATGACTGCCAATAATACGCAACAAAACGTTGAAGCCATCAGACCAGCACTTGATGATATCGGTGATTTTGGTGAGGGCTACCGCCAGCTTTTAGACAGTGATGCAGCCTTTAGTACGTATTTTTGGATGGGACCCAAAGGTACTTTTACGCCGCTACATCATGACTTGACTAACAATATGTTGGTTCAAGTGTATGGCTCTAAGAAGGTTACTTTGATTCCAGCTTGGCAAGTGCCTTGGCTCTATAATGATTTGCACGTGTATAGTGAAGTAGATTTTCCCAATTTTGATTTGAAAAAACATCCATTGATGCAGCATGTGACCCCAGTTGAAGTTACTATTGATGCAGGTGATGCGTTATTTATTCCTATTGGGTGGTGGCATTGCGTAGAAGGGCTGGATAAATCTATTAGCATCAGCTTCACCAACTTTAATGCACCAAATAACTATGCTGAAAGCTTTAAAAAAGCACAGAGTTGAGAGGCAGGATTAAAAAACCGAGCTTACTCTTAAACTAAAAATGACTGATAACGCAAAATAGTGCTATCAGTCATTTTTTAATAAGTGCTTATCAATATATCCAACATTAATGCTAAGTATATTTTCTCTGGCGCAGCGTCTCATATAAGCATAATGAGCCAGCAATGGCGACATTAAGACTTTCTTGGCCATTAGGCTGCGGTAGAGCGATAGGGGTGGCGCACTGCATCAGCTCATCACATACGCCTTGGCCTTCATGCCCCATAATCCAAGCAATAGGTTGCTTTAAATCGTGTTGATAAATGACGGTATCTGTATGCGAGCTGGTCGCAAATAGCGGCGTTTGCACATAATCCAAAATATCTTGCACACTGAGATCTTCATAAATGGTTAGGGCAAACTGTGCGCCCATACCTGCTCTGAGCGTCTTTGGTGACCATGCTTGCGCGGTACCACTGGTACATAGGATATTACGTATGCCAACTGCGGCGGCAGTGCGCAACAGCGTGCCAACATTACCGTTATCTTGTACATCATTAAGAATAAGACAATCGTCACTAATGGCCGCTAAGCTGGGCGTTGGTATAGTAATCAGCGCCATAATGTCGATACCCGTACCTAAACTACGAATACTCTCATACAGGGCATCTGACAAAGTCAAAATAGGCGTGTAGGTTGGCAGTCGCGTCAAAATCTGCTGAACCTCAGGATGCTGATGCGCTGAGTCTGCAAGGAGTATTTGCACGAACGGGTAATCGCTACGCAGCGCCGCATCGATTAGATGCACACCCTCAATGACGGTTTGACCTTGCTTTTTGCGTTGGCGCGCTTGCGTTAATAACCCTTTGACAAGCTTGACGGTCGTATTTTTATCTGAGGTAATAAGCTCGGTGGGATTTGCTACCATAATGGATCGCTTAGAAAAAATAAAAAGTTTAAACCGTCATTATAAGGCCTATCAATATAAGGTATATCGATTATATCGCTTTATAATGACGGTTAGCAGATTGGCGCGGCTGAATTATTTATCAGTATAATTTACATGTAGGTTTTTAACATACTCGACTTCGTTTTTGCTACCAAGTACCACAGGGACACGTTGGTGAATATCGGTTGGTGCTATATCCAAGATACGATTGACCGCGTCAGTAGCAGCGCCGCCAGCACGCTCAATCAACAAGCTCATCGGATTGGCTTCATACATAAGGCGTAGCTTGCCCGCTTTATTGGCGTCTTTAGTATCAAAAGGATAAGTGAAAAGCCCGCCGCGACATAAAATACGATGCACATCACCGACCATCGCCGCCACCCATCGTGTATTAAAATCGCGGCCACGAACACCAGTTTTGCCAGCGATGAGCTCGTCGATATATTGTTGCATCGGCGCGCGCCAGTAACGATAGTTTGAAGCATTGATAGCGTATTCGCTGGTATCAGCATCGATGGTGACATTTTCTTCTATCAGCACATAGTCATTGGTATCAGGGTCTAAGCTAAACATCACAACATTATCAGTAATAGTCAGCGCCAATACCGTAGAGGTGCCATATAGCAAATAACCGGCGGCTAGCTGTTGGTTGCCCGCTTGTAAGAAGTCGCTATTCTCACTGGTTTGACCTTGGCGTTGGTACGGTAGGATAGAGAAGATGGTACCGACGGCCATATTAATATCGATATTTGATGAACCATCAAGCGGGTCAAACAATACCAATAAACTGCCATCGGCATTAGCAGGGGTGGCATCGTCGAGCTCTTCTGAAGCGACGCCCGCACAATGGCTGTTTTTTGCCAAAGCGTCTAATAATAAATCATTAGCCAACACGTCGAGTTTTTTCTGCTCTTCACCTTGGACGTTTTGATTGCCCGCTTCACCCAAGATATCTGCAAGCGCCCCTTTTCTTAATAACTGTGAGATGGTCTTACCGACATCAGTCACGGTAGTAATCACGTCATTGAGTGCAGGGTTGCTTGCATGAGCGTTTAGATAGTTTGCTAAGGTTGTCATAATGCTTCCTGATAAAGGCTATTGAAATGAATATGATTTAAAATAAAGGCTGGTAAATTTAAAGAACAAATGAGCGTTTGAGAAATATTTTAGCTCGTACTTAATGCCCTTAAATCTGGTAAATTTTTAAATACCCCACACGGCATCTTTGTCCTGACCACAAAATCAGCTACACTAGCGCTATTATTATTTATTTATCGTTTGGATAAGCGGATTTTAATGATGGTTATGACAGGTCTATGGCTATTACCCAAGAAGATGACAAATGCTGTTTTTTGCGGTGTTATGTCTATCACTGCCACTGGGGTAAATTGTAGCAAATAAGTGCCAAAATGTCCTTGTCTCTGTGCTTATCGACCATAAATCGCCAAAAAATGCATCAATGATGCTTAGCAAATCATATAAACCAACAATAAAGACCTGCCATTATGTCAAATTCTATCGATAGTCGCTCAACCCAGACCGTCTCGCCAACGGATTACGCTAAATTCGACCCTGATACCATTCATCAAAAGCTTAATAGCTCGTTAAGTCTTCCGCAGCTTAATAACGATGGTAGCATTCGCCATTTCTTAGGGGTAGAAGGGCTTAATAAGGCGCAGTTGCAGGCAATTATTGCCAAAGCTGAGACGTTTTTTGATGAAAATGGGCAGCTGATTAACCGTCCTGAGCTCGAAGGCTATACGGTGATGAATTTATTTTTTGAACCGTCAACGCGTACCCGTACAACCTTTGAAGTCGCTGAAAAGCGTCTTGGTGCCAATGTGTTAAACATCGATATCGAACGCTCTAGTACCAAAAAAGGCGAAAGCTTGCGCGATACGCTGTGGAATCTGCAAGCGATGACGGCAGACATCTTTGTGGTACGGCATTCAGCGTCAGGCGCGGCCCATTTTATGGCAACCGAAGTGACGCCGGATATTGCTATTATCAATGGCGGTGATGGCTGGCATGCGCATCCAACCCAAGGGATGCTCGATATGCTGACCATTCACCGTGAAGCGCCGCGCCCATTTGAAGAATTGTCAGTGGCTATCGTTGGTGATATTAAGCATTCACGGGTCGCACGCTCTGATATCAGTGCCCTGCAAACGTTAGGCGTGAAAGACATTCGCGTCTGCGCGCCGCGTACCTTGTTACCTAAAGGTATTGAGCGTTTTGGCGTACAAGTGTATGAAAATATGAATGACTGTGTCACGGACTGTGATGTCATTATGGGATTAAGAATACAAAATGAGCGTATCGGCTCGCCGCTACTGGCGTCGTCGAGTGAGTATTATAAGCACTATGGTATTACGCCTGAGCGGCTGGCGCTGGCTAAACCTGACGCCTTGGTGATGCACCCAGGGCCGATGAACCGCGGTGTTGAGATTGCCTCAAGCGTCGCCGATGGGGCGCAGTCTGTGATTTTAAAGCAGGTAAATAACGGTATCGCTATTCGTATGGCGGTCTTGTCACTGGCAATGGAAGGTCAGCGCGCCCATCAAGCCGCAAGTAAATAATCCTCTGCTGCGCTGTTTTATATTTATTTATCCCATTTTATTGATACGGTAATAACGCTCATGACCACTATGTTAAATACGGATGCACCGATAATTAACCATCTTCCTCAAGCATTTAAAGACGCACTACCAAGCGGGGCAACAGATAAATTAGCTGCAGTTGCAGCGGGCGGTGAGATGTGGCTGCTACCACCTTTGGTTGATTTGTGCGCGCGCCTACGTGAACCGGGACAACAACAACACGGTACGTTAGAGTCAGAAGGACGCGCTGCCCGTGGCAATGGTTTTTTGCATGTGGTGATTCCGCCTGATACCAATCCTATTTTAGAAAACGGCTCGCTGTTAAAAGGCTTGCGTGAGCGGGCGCTTGGTGATGGCGGTATTTATTTGCATATTTTAGGTGCGTTGACCGCAGGCTTAGAAGGCGAGCGCCCATCAAATATCGCTGGGCTTAAAAAAGGCGGCTGTATCGCGGTATCTAATGCGCGTCGACCTTTTCGCAATGACCTAGTATTACTGCGTACCTTGGAATATGCGGCTACTTTTAATATGAAAGTGTTCTTTTATCCTGATGAGCCAAGTTTGTCTGGTGATGGGGTGGCACATGAAGGTTATATCGCCTCATATCATGGTCTGCAAGGGATTCCTTGGATTGCTGAAACCGTCGCCTTATCAACACAGTTATTGATGGTGGAAGAAACGGGTATTGCAGCACATTTTAGCCAGTTATCTTGTAAGTCTTCGATTGAGCTGATGCGTTGGGCAAAGGATAAAGGGCTGCCGGTGACTTGTGATGTGGCGATGCATCAGCTGTATTTAACCGATGATAATCTAAAAGGCTTTAATGCCCAAGCTTATGTGCTACCACCGCTGCGTAGTAATACCGATCAGCAAGCTATCCGCCGCGGGCTAACAGATGGCACCATTGATGCGATTTGTAGCCATCATGAGCCGCTAAATAGTACCGCTAAAAAAGCACCCTTTGCTGAGAGTACGCCCGGTATCTCAAACTTTGATACCTTTATGGCGCTGGCATGTCAGTTGGTACGTGATGAAGTACTAACGCTTGAGCAGCTGGTCGATAAAATATGCCTCAATCCAGCAAAAATTGCTGGTATTAATGATCAGTATGAAAGTATCGGCGGCGCAGTATTGGTCGATCCAAATATCGAATGGCAAGTGACCACAGAATCCATGCTGTCAAATGGTAAAAATACGCCATTCTTTAATCAGCAATTGCAAGGCCGCGTTGTGGAGACTTTCTTTGGCTAACTTGCCCCGACAGGATGATAATCTGCAACCATCCTCGAAGGATAACGACCGAAATTTAACCAGCCAGCAGCATAAACCGCACAGTAGTGCTAGTACCTCTAGCGAATCTATTAAAGCGGTCGCAATATATGAGGTGGTCAAAGGTGTTGGTGCGCTATTAGGGGCGGGAGCTTTATGGTCATGGCATACTGACTTTGAGCATTGGCTTACGACAGCGACCGCTTCTTGGCAACAGAGCTTTGGACAGCTACTGGCACCGCAAGTTGATAGTGCGGTGCGCATTGCTCAGCAGGCAAGCAAAAATTGGCCAGTATTTTTATTGTTGATTTTTGCTTATGCCAGTCTACGCTTTCTTGAAGCCTATGGTCTATGGCAAGACAGAACGTGGGCATATTGGTTTGGGGTGTTAGGCTACGGGATATTTATTCCTATCGAGCTTTATTATCTGTTTGCAAGCCCGTTTGATTGGTTTAAGCTTGCTCTCTTACTATCCAATATTATTATTGTGATCGTGGTTTATCGTAATATGAAGCGCAAAGGTTTGATATAACTAGGCTGCTATAAAAATGAATAAACGCGTTCCATAGACCTAAAAAAGCCAGTATAAGCGATGATACTTATACTGGCTTTTATTTTACTAAAACGCCTAAATCAATACTCTTTAAAGCCTATATTTCTGCTACTGGCTCATCAGTGCGAATACTTTTGGCGACTTTACCGACGCTCAAACCTTGCACCAAGATAGAGAATATCACCACCGCATAAGTCAGCGCCAATAAAATATCACGCTCGCTGCCTGCCGGCAGCTGCAAGACCAGAGCAACTGAGATACCGCCACGTAATCCGCCCCATGTCAGCACTTTCCACGCGCCTGTCGGTAAATCAAGCTGACGGTGAAAGGTTTTGGTGGTCATACCTACCACGATAAAGCGCGCAAGTAGAGCAATAACAATGGTCAAACCAGCGGCGATAAACAAATTGCCCGAATAAGCTATCATCACCACCTCTAAACCAATTAACACAAATAAAATAGCATTGAGAATCTCATCAATTAATTCCCAAAATAGGTCGATATAATGGCGCGTTTTATCGCTCATTGCCAGTGCCCGTCCGCGATTACCAACCATTAACCCCATCATTACCATCGCAAGTGGACCTGATAAATGCCAATGGCTGGCGAGTGCATAACCACCTATTACGCCTGCCAGCGTCAATAATACTTCCTCTTGATAACTATCGATGCTTTTTATTAAATAATATAATATGCCGCCGAGTATCAAACCAAAGACAATACCGCCACCGGCTTCAACGGCTAAGGTATGGGCGACATAATTGGCCGTTGGGATATCGCCGCTCGATAAAATACCGAGCAGCAGCACGAAAATAACCACGCCGATACCATCATTAAATAATGACTCACCAGCAATGACGGTTTCAATACTTTTTGGCGCGCCTGCCGATGCCAAAATACCCATGACGGCGATAGGATCGGTCGGTGATATCAAAGCACCAAATAGTAAGCACCACAAAAACGGCAGCCCAAAACCAAATAGCGGCAGCATAAAGTATAGCGCAGCGGCAATTAATAGCGCCGATACGATCGTGCCAATACAAGCAAGGATACCAATGGGCAATTTATAACGTTTTAAATCGCCAATATTGACGTGTAGCGCTCCGGCAAATAACAACATAGACAGCATGCCGTCTAATAAGACTTCGGTAAAATCAAGCTGCTCCAATAAACTCACTTCGTAATCAATCAGCTCATCAAAACCTAAAAAGCCCAAAAATATCGCACCGATAGATAGTAAAATGGAGATAACCATCACGCCAATAGTCGTTGGCAGACCGATAAATCGATGATTTACGTAAGTCAGTAAGGCGGTAATCGATAAAAAAATAGCGCTGATTTCTAGTATGGTCAAGCTGCTGGTAGGAGCCATAAAAAAGGTCTCAAATAATGATAAAAAATCGTCCTAAGATTAGAACTTATAAAGATTGACTGGGTTTTTATTTTAGTTATTTTCGCGCTTGCATGCTAGTTGTGAATAGCAAACTTATTTTTAGTAGTGCAACTTGTTTTAGTAGTGCAACTTGTTTTAGGGATTACCTTGATTGCGCTTGTAGCACTTTACGAATATGAGCATCAAACTTAGGGACATAAGCAAAGTATTGATGCTGGGCATCATCATCGAGAATAAATTGCTTAGCTTGTTGGCACATGGCGCTTAAGTCGTCGACCAATTCTTGATAGCTGAGATTGTCTTGTCCCGCACGTTCAATCAATGTCAGCTCATGTAGTAGCGTTTGCTGCTGGGCGTTATTAACTTTAGCATAATTGAGATCTACCAATGCCTGACAAAGCGCCTTTAATACCATCAAATCTGCGGTTGCGTAACGGCGTATCTCGCCAAGCGATGCATCGATAAAGTCGGATATTTTAGGGGTATGAGTCACAACGGCCAATATGGCGACGCGTGGTTTATTGTTTATGCTTTCAATATTGCTGTTGTCTGAGTTTGTTTTATCTGGTGCAGGTTTATTTGACGTTAATTGCTTTGACGTTGATTGATTTGAGGTCGAATTATCTGGGCTTGATGTATAGAAGTGATAGGGGCTCGGTGGCTGACGACGCATCATAATGCTTAAACAAGCGGTCAAAGACTGCACACAGTTGACCGCTGTTTTTGGATCATTAATCCCTGGTGAGAGGGCGCGTACAGCGATTTCAGTCATTTGTCCTAAGCTATAAGCGATATCGTTGGGGTGGCTTAAGCGTTGCTCAATACGTATACAGCCAGCAAAGCGTTGCCAGAACAGCCCATCAGGCGCACGCGGGACGATAGCCAGATTTGGCGTATTGGTTTGATGGCGATTGTCTGAATGGTCGGCTGGACGCTGATAAAAATAGCCAATAATATTTCTATCAGTGACAAAATCACCAAGATTGGTGTTCATGTGCACCACGCCGCCATAATCTTGGGTCAAGGTGATCAGTGACTCTAGATAAATTTGCTGCAAATAGCCTGAGCACGGTGGATAAATCGGCGTGGCAGGCCAAGTATGAAATTGTTCGACGTCATGATGTTTAACGTCACGTTGATGCTCAATATCGCAGCGGTCTTTATACCAGTAGTGAATATTTTTAATCGCCTCATTACTTGCGCCTTGAATCACATGCGATGCCTGAATCGCATGTACCATATGCTGCACGAAATACACCAATAATAACGCGCAAATAATCGCCATGATAATGGCAAAGGTTACCGCCAATTGCGGCACCCCAAAACCAACATCATATTTATGAATCGCTTTTAACACCAATAAACTATAGCTAAAAGTGCCAATAAACGCACCTAAGACAAACTGATTGGGGGTATCGGTCAAAAAATTACGTAGCAATCTGGGGCCAAATTGTGAAGACGCCATCGATAACACGGCAATCGTAATCGAAAAAGTAGTCCCAGCGACACCGAGTACGGCACCGGCAATGGTGGTCATAATAGCGCGGGCGGCATCGTCATCACCCGTAAAGGCAAAGGTAATTTCTCTGACCGTCTCGCGGTCGAAATGTTCATCAATCGTGACCAATATAGGCGCCAGTAAAATACCTACCACCACACAAGCAGTTGGAATAAACCAATAAGAGCCAATAAGTTGCTGCCATATATTTCTTAGGCGCTCAGGCAAATCGGTCAGCGTCTGTAGCGACCAGAGCTGGGTAAATTGCTTTAATCTATGCATGAGTGTAAGCCATGCAGATTTAAGCCAGCCATTCTCAGGGTGTTTATCCAATTTAATGCGCTCCACAAATGACCTAGAAATCGACCTAAGAATAATCCCATCGTTATTAACAAGTAGGGATTCTATTTGGCTAATAAAATCTCTTAAAAGTAAATTACCTTACCATATAAGCCATAAAGATTAAAAATTTAGTAAAAAATAAGCCCCTATATGTAGGGGCTTATTTATGTCTCATTACGGTTATAAGTAAAGTTATATTGAGCTAATTTGCTGTAGGATTATCCGCTTCAGTAATGATATCGCTTCTATTGGTAGCGTGCCTGCTGTCAGCATTCACTTTGTCACTATCAATATCAACATCTTTAGGAAGGATAATTTCATTATTATGCTCGTCATACTCTATGTCGCTGTCTTTATCATAAGCGACCGGCTCAAAACGTGGCGTGACGTCATTACTTCCTTTATTTTCCTGAGATAAGTGATTAGGATCAGCAGCGCTAGATTTTCGAAAGAGTTTAGAGCGCTCTTTTTTAGCTAAATCGGCTTCGTTTTCCGCTGATTTTTTTCGCGGTTCACTATGAGCAAAAATAGTATTTAACGGCATATTTAATTGCTGCTTGGCATAGGCTTCTGTATTTTCAAAGCGATTGACCAACAAGCTTAGCCACGGTTTTTGGTCTTCTGGGCTCATCTCATCAAGCTCATCTTTGATAGGCAAGGGATATGGTAGGGTGCGATAAAAGTCCCACAAAGTCATTTTGCTCAAATCTTTTTTCAGCACATAATCTTCTTCTTCCGTCATGGTAATCAAGTTGCTGTCTTGTAGATAATTAAGGTAGGTATACCATTTTGGCAGCTCTTTGCGCCCCAAGACATTGCGCAATGCTTGTTCGCTCACCGCTTCGCCTTTTAGATGGTGGGTATAAACGAGGTTTAACATATCGAGCAAGCTTAAGAGCGGGTGACGCGGATAGACCTCTTCGGTCTCAAAAATAGTCAAGGTATAGCTAATCTCAACACCCAATAAAATCAAATTCCACGACAGATATATCCATAATAAGAAAATTGGTAGTGCTGCAAACGCACCATAAATGACTTCATAGCTGGTAAAGTTTGCCATCACCGTACCAAAAAGATTCTTCATTAGCTCAAAGATAATGGCGACAAATACACCGGCAATGGCGGCATTTTTTGCAGGGACACGTGCTTTTGGAATAAACCAATACATACTGATAAAGCCGGCTACCGTGATGGTAAAGGAAACGACTTGTACCCAAAACGACCAATCGATACCATAACCAGCAATTTGTCGGTTTAAAAAACTTAGGCTTTGTACTGCGCTTGAAGCAAGAAATGCCGTACCCAGTACTAACGGTCCTAACGTGACGATGGTCCAATAGCGCAGCATACTTTTCATACCACCAGAGCGGTTTTCTACCCGCCATATTTGGTTAAAAGCGCGCTCAATGGTCGTCAAGGTCATGATGGTGGTAAAGAATAAAACCATCGCGCCGATAATGGTTAGATTTGACGATTGCTCAGCAAAGGTATTGATATATTTACTGACCTGTAAGCTCGATTGTGGCAGCAAATTGCTATAAATGACCTCATAAATCTGCGCTCTGACGGATGCCAAGGCTGGAACAGAGGATAAAATCATCAGGAGTACCGTTAGGATAGGTACAATGGATAATAAGGTCGTATAGGTCAGCGACGCGGCTTTTTGTTGGCAATTATCTTCAAAAAAATGCCGCGTCAAAAAACGCAGAAATTGAAACCAGCTTTGGTGTAAAAAAGGGATTTTTTTTAATAAGTTTTCCATGACGACCATTTAACGCGGATAAGAGTGCGAATAGTGTAGCAAAAATGGGCATTGAGAATCTGCCGCTTAATTGTGTCGAAATGCATTTAAGCGACTTTCATATCATTCTATAGTGGATTAAATATAAAAACGATGCAGTAGAACAGGGATGAATGTTTTGCAGCCTCTGTCTGCGTAGGCACAGCAAGCCAGAAAAATTCATCACTGTTCTCCGTCATAACCATAATCGATTCAATTAGTATGGATTATATATAACAGCACTTAAACTAGAGTGTTAAGTGCGCTTTGTTTGCATGTCAGTGAATGACTCGGGCATAATGTGCACATCTATTTATAATGGTTGTTGTCTGCCATATATAGTTGAAATAACACATAGCGCAAATAACAACGTCAATGATTTTAGAAGGAAGTTTTGCTAATGAGTCAGACCACCCCTTATGTTTTGGTGCTTTATTATTCAAATTATGGTACGACTAAGACATTAGCATATGCCATCGCCCAAGGTATTGAAGACGCTGGCATGACGGCGCGTATTCGTACGGTGCCGACAGTCGCGCCTGAAACCACGGCAAGTAAGCCTGCCATTCCTGATGAAGGCGACCTTTATTGCACCATGGAGGATTTAAAAGACTGTAGCGGTCTGGCGCTTGGTAGTCCGACGCACTTTGGTAATATGGCAGCACCCATGAAATATTTTTGGGACAATACCGTGACGCTTTGGCTAGCAGGCAATCTACAAAACAAACCAGCAGCCGTCTTTACCGCCACCGGTTCGATGCATGGCGGGCAAGAGACGACCTTGCTGACCATGATGATGCCGCTATTGCACCATGGCATGATGATTGTGGGCGTCCCTTATGCTGAGCCTGCCCTAAATCGTACCCGTGGCGGTGGCTCACCTTATGGCGCAAGCCATGTCAGCGGTGCTTTACATGATCAGCCTGTATCAGCAGATGAGCGTGAACTGGCGATTGCTCAAGGGCGTCGTTTGGCGATTACGGCTTCTGCCTTAGCCCAAGCCAATTGGAATCGTTAATTGCTGTCTAGTTAATTGACCTCTAACTATTGCTGCTTGCTGCTATCAATTAGGAAATAAATATCTCTCATGGCTAATAATCGCTCCAATCAGGACAATAACATTCAAACGCCTACAAAAAAAACACCTCAGGCTGCCAATGCTGTGAAGGCGCAAAAACCGATAACGCCTATTCGTCAGCGTTTGATGGTGACGTGGTTGGTATGGCTGGTTTTTAGATTATTGGCGCTGCCGATTTTAATCAGTGTCTTTAATCCCAGTAATCCAGATATTATCGGCGGTATTGCTTGGCAAGCGCTATGGTTGGTGCCGGCGTTTGTCTTGACGCCATCGGTATTACGTGGGCGTTCGCCTTATGCGCTATTAATAGGTAGTATGTTTACCTTGGTTTATCTCGGCGCGAGCGGTGTGGTGCTGTTTACGCGCATCTATGGCAGTAGTTGGGCTGAGATAGTGGTATATCTACTTGATTTTGTGCTATTGCTGGCAATCAACGTTTGGTTATTTATCCTACTAAAGCGCCTGCCATCAATGAATAATGTCGTTAAGCAACCACGTTCTCGCTAGATGAGTCTTGGCATCTTGTATTGTTGTAACCTATATTGATAGCAACATTGATAGCAAAAAAGCGGCACTCCATTTAGAGTGCCGCTTTTTTTACGTTAACTATTAATTAAGAAGTGATAGCTTAATTAACCTTGGTTAATTCTAAATCCATCTTTTTACCGTCGTTAATCTGGCTGACTTTAACCGGCAGATAATCTAAGCTTGGCGCCAACCAAAAACTGGTCGAGCGGCTGTTGTCATCATGGACACGGTCGACACGCACGGTGTCAAAGGTACCCGCTGGCACGGTAATTTTAGTATTACCTGATTTTTTAAACGGCGTTTTTTCTACTTTGTCTTTTTTCGCCATGTAATAGTTGCCAGAGAATTTACCATTTAACAAGTCTTGGCGAATTTGCACCTCAAGGCTCAAATCATCAAAGGCTTGCTGCGCCATATTCATGGTCGTTGATTTGCCGCGATAGTTACTCACTACCTTTTTACTGCTTGGATTAAAGTCCAGTTTATGGGTACGACCAACACCCAATAGCTTATAAGTAGTGCTTGCTTGGGTTGGAACGACATTATTGCCGTTAATGCTAAAGGTACTATCTTGCGCGGCACTTGCGACACCGGCTACCCGGGCATTGACGTTATATTTCCACGTATTACCGGCTTTATTTAACGTACGCGTAGCTGTCCCTTTGTATTTGTCTTCAACAGTAAAGCTGTAATTGGCGCTTGATGGTTCAATGTTTTTGGCGCTGGCAAGGGTAGGTGCGGTCATACTTAAAGCTCCAATTGCAGCAATGCTCGCCCCAGTGGTTAAGGCGGTAAAAAATTTAGATGGGCTGCGTTTCGGGTTATTAGAATCGGTTGCTAGGGATTGTTTATTGTTTAATAAAAAACTCATGGATATTCCTTAATTTGGTTTCAGGCTGTGTTATCAGCTTTTATTTATAAATATTGTCTTTTGTTTGACTGTTAGCTTTTATTTATAGGTCTTGTTATGTGCTCAGTCTTATATATGGTCATACTCTGTTACATTTTCAAGGGCAGCGACAGAATCAAGCGTTTGGCTAATGTAGTTAATGTTGCTGGTTTTGCTAAATAAAACAGGCGCAGTAACTTGCTGTAATCCTAGTAAGACGGCGTAAATGTAATAGATAGCAATAACCAAAATGCACTCACGTCTCACCGCTTGCATTTACAGCCACTATTCGATAGTAAATCCGATGTTTTTGAGCAATGCTGAGGCCTTTAATAGCGTGCAATTCAATCAAATGATTTTTTTAAAACATCATTACTGACTGAATAAGCGACAATGTGCAAAATTCTTGTAAATTTTTGGTCTTTACACTTGAACCGAACTCACCTTGCCCCCACTTTTTGATACAAGCTCAAAGCTTATCTTAAAGATGCTGTTTTTAAGCAGACATTCTGATAGAACTTGGTATTGAGATCATTAATTCAAATAAACCCTTACTTTTAATAACCAAATTTTGGAGTCATATCGATGAACATTCGTCCTTTACATGACCGTATTGTCGTCCGCCGTATAGAAGAAGAAACAAAAACTGCGGGTGGTATCTTACTTCCTGGTTCTGCTCAAGAAAAACCTTCACAAGGTGAAGTGCTAGCAACCGGTAACGGTCAGATTCGTGACAACGGTGAAACTCGCGCGTTAGATGTAAAAGCTGGCGATAAAGTCTTGTTCGGTCAATATGCTGGTCAAACGGTAAAAGTTGACGGCGAAGAGCTATTGATTATGAAAGAATCTGATGTATTGGGTGTGCTAGAAGGCTAATTGTCCACAAGGCAATTTTAGCTAATTATTTTTAGCTGACACCATTTATACCTCAAGAGCATTTATAAAAAATTTCTTTGAAACATTTAATTGCATTCTCATACTTATAATAGTGGAGTAATTTAACATGGCAAAAGACGTAAAATTCGGCATTGATGCCCGTAAACAAATGATGGACGGCGTAAACGTTCTAGCAAATGCGGTAAAAGTAACCTTAGGCCCTAAAGGTCGTAACGTGGTTATCGATAAATCATTTGGCGCACCTACCATCACTAAAGATGGTGTTTCAGTTGCCAAAGAAATCGAGCTTGAAAACAAATTTGAAAACATGGGCGCGCAATTGGTTCGTGAAGTTGCTAGCCGTACCAACGATGTTGCTGGTGATGGTACAACGACTGCTACTGTATTGGCTCAGTCAATCTTGCAAGAAGGCATGAAATCTGTTGCCGCTGGCATGAACCCAATGGATCTAAAACGCGGTATCGATAAAGCAGTACGCGCTGCTGTTGAGCAAATCCATTTGCTATCAACGCCAGCTGATGATTCAAAAGCGATTGCCCAAGTTGGTTCTATCTCTGCGAACTCAGACACCAAAATTGGCGAACTGATTGCACAAGCGATGGAAAGAGTCGGTAAGCAAGGCGTTATCACTGTTGAAGAAGGTTCAAGTTTTGAAGATACCTTGGAAGTTGTTGAAGGTATGCAGTTTGACCGTGGTTATATCAGCCCGTACTTTGCTAATAAGCAAGACAGCTTAACCGCAGAATTCGAAAACCCATATATCTTGCTTGTTGATAAAAAAATCAGTAATATCCGTGAAATCGTGCCATTACTTGAGCAAGTGATGCAGCAAAGCAAACCGTTGCTAATCATTGCTGAAGACGTTGAAAACGAAGCATTGGCAACATTAGTTGTAAACAACATGCGTGGCGGCTTAAAAACTTGTGCGGTTAAAGCACCAGGTTTTGGCGATCGTCGTAAAGCCATGCTAGAAGATATTGCAACACTAACTGGCGGTACGGTTATCTCTGAAGAGATTGGCCTAAGCCTAGAAACTGCGACCCTTGAGCAATTGGGTACAGCCAAGAAAGTCACTGTCGGTAAAGAAAACACCGTTATCGTTGATGGCGCTGGTAACAAAGCTGACATCGAAAACCGTGTTGAATCTATCAGACGTCAAGCTGAAGAATCAACGTCTGACTATGATAAAGAGAAGCTTCAAGAGCGTATGGCGAAACTTGCTGGCGGCGTTGCCGTTATCAAAGTTGGCGCGGCGACTGAAACTGAAATGAAAGAGAAGAAAGACCGTGTTGATGATGCGCTACATGCGACTCGTGCAGCGGTTGAAGAAGGCGTTGTCCCTGGTGGCGGTGTTGCCCTAGTTCGTGCGATGAATGCATTGTCTGAGCTACGTGGCGATAACGATGACCAAAACGCTGGTATCAATATCTTACGTCGCGCAATGGAAGCCCCATTACGTCAAATCGTCACCAACTCTGGCGAAGAAGCCTCAGTTGTGGTTAACGAAGTGAAGAGCGGTAGCGGTAACTACGGTTACAACGCAGCTTCTGGCGAATACGGCGACATGCTAGAGATGGGTATCCTTGATCCAGCGAAAGTTGCTCGTTCAGCACTAGAAAACGCCGCTTCTGTAGCAGGCCTCATGCTTACTACTGAAGTCATGATTACTGATTTACCGCAAGGTGATGATGGTATGGCTGGCATGGGCGGTGCTGGTGGCATGGGCGGTATGGGTGGAATGGGCGGCATGATGTAATTTATGCCTCGACTAAATTTGTATGATGTTATTGACCTCGGTTGCTTTAATTGAATAACCGTACTTTTTTAGTCAATCTATAAGATACTTCTCGCCAGAAGTGTAAGTATTTCTGTAAAAGTGTTTGAACTACCGAAAGCTCTGTTGTCGTTAAGATAGCAGGGCTTTTTTGTGTCTGGTTGTAGTAGCCTAATTAATTTAGATAATAGGCTATAAATGGATTGAGATATCCCAAGTTGATAGTGCCGAGTAAGGATTTACAGTTATGGTAAATATTGAACTGTTATCTAGGTTGAGTCGCTTCTATTAACCTCATAATCTTTAACGTATGTTATATCGTTTAAAAATTAAAAGACTATTAGAGTAGAGTAAATCTATTCGAAAATTATATAAGTTTTTAAGTATATAAAATTTCTTTAACTATATGCTAGTATTAGAATATAGGTTAAATGGACTTAAAATTTATTCAAGGGAATAGTTGGGCATGTGCTGTAGGTTAATAGCTACAACAGCTTGTGTGCAATTTAAGGCGATAAAGATGAAAAAAACTAGGCTTGGAATTCTAATAGAAGATGAAACATTAGCATGGCACATGTTTGAACCATTAAAACTTCTAGTTGATGAGGGTATCGTTGAGGTTTGTATCGCTGTTCGACGAAGTGTAAAACCAAAATCTATCATATCTAATGTAACAGAGGTTATTCCATTTATTAATCAACGAATATTCTCTTTCCTTTCTCGTACTAAAAGTGATGTTAAGGGTTATTCTATCCATGATTTGGTAGCTAACGGCAAGATACCTATCATTATATCAACACCAAAACAGTATCAGTCTACTGACGAGATTGAAGACTCAGTTATTGAGAAACTTGGAGCAGCAGATCTAGATTACCTTCTTAATATTGGTTTCCAGAACTTAACTGAGAAAGTCTTAGGTATTACAAAAAAAGGTATTCTTTCTTTTCATTATGGTGACGAAACCATAAAACGAGGTGAACCAGCATTGTATTGGCAGTTTGCCGAACGATGGGATCATAGCGTAGTTAGTCTACACCTATTAAGTGATTCCCTTGATGGTGACAAAGTTGTGGGGAGAGGTTATTGTACTTTGTTCTATTTGAACTATAACTTAACTGAGCATAAATTAAATGGGGTTCTAGCATCAATATTGTATTGTTATTTCCATAACAATAATATTGGAGTCGAGAGTGAAAAATTTGCTGATTCAATTGACGACTGTACAAACTATAAGACCACTAAATATTTAACTGCTATAAGGCATTTGACGGGTTATTTAAAGTATTATGCTGTGGAAATATTTTATAAAATTTCTTATCTAAGTCAATGGAGTATTTTTATTGGCTCTGTTGATCAATCAATACAAACATATACGGAGCTATTACCTGAAAAAGGATGCTTTTGGGCGGATCCTTTTTATATTGAACAAGACTCAAGGCGCTATATATTCTTTGAAAGCTTAAATTACAAAGAAAATATAGGTCGTATAGAATGGGTAGAACTGAATGAAAGCAATCAAGTTATTGATTCGGGACCGACAAATTTAGGTATTAGCGTTCATTTGAGCTTTCCTAATGTATTTAAGTACAACAATGTAATATATATGATTCCAGAAGCTGCAGAGACCAATTGCATTAACCTATTGAAAGCGACAAACTTTCCTCACAAGTGGGAGAAGGTTCATAAGTTGGTTGTTGGGGTGAAAGCATTAGATAGTGCAGTTATTAAACACAATGGACTATGGTATCTTTTCACGACTCATGGTTCACTATCAGAAATTACAGCGGGTTTAGAGTTGCAGATTTATATTTCTGACAAGTTAATGTCGGATGATTGGACACTCCATCCGCTTGCACCTATCAAGATTGATGTACGTGGATCACGATTAGCAGGAGCACTATTTCGGAAAAATGGTCAGTTGTTTCGTACTGCCCAGGACTGTACAATTAGGTACGGACGTAGGATAGCTTTATACTTAGTAGAAGATTTGACGCCGATATCCTATAAAGAAACCTTTGTGCGTTATATTGAACCCAATTGGGCAACTGATATCGATCGTCTCCATACTTATAATATCTATGATCAAACTGTCGTACTTGATGTTTCAAGAGATAGGTTTCGCTTTACCGTATAGTTATTAAGAAATCTTATGGCAGCTGTGATAATTCTTTGTCAAAAAACCCCGATAAGCCAAAGCCTATGAGCCTATGAGCCTATCGGGGTTTTTTTATGCAAATTAGATATTGTTTTAAAAACTACTGACTTGCTTCCTCCCGTCTAAACGTCCACGTTTTATCATCAGACAACTCATCGACATAATAATAGCCCGCCAAATCAAACTGCTTTAATTGTTCCGCATTGGTCAATTTATTATCAGCAGCATATTTCACCATCAGTCCACGGGCCTTTTTGGCATAAAAGCTAATCACTTTATATTGACCATTTTTCTCATCTTCAAATCGTGGTGTGATAATTTCAGCATTTAGCGCTTTCTTTTTTATTACCTTAAAATACTCATTAGAAGCAAGGTTAACCAAGACTTTATCATCACTATCCGCCATGCGTGCATTGATAGTGTCTGTCACTGCCTCGCCCCAAAATTCATAGAGATTATCTCCGCGCTCATTTTTTAGCTTGGTGCCCATCTCTAGGCGATAGGGTTGGATTAAATCGAGCGGTTTTAGCACGCCATAAAGCCCTGACAAAATACCCAAATGTTCATTGACGTAAATAGCGGTTTCTTTGTCCATGTGATACATATCAAGACCGCTATAAACATCACCATCGAATAAATAGCCCGCCGGTTTGGCGTTGTCATCCGTAAAGGGTTCATTCTCACTCCAAGCCCAGTCTTGATTACGCTTAGCATTCAGCTGCGCCAAATCGTCAGAGATGCTCATCAGCTCTTGCAAATCAATCGGCTCTTTTGCTTTTAAGTTTTTCATTAGCACTTGCGAGTGCTCAATCAGCTCGGGCTGACTATAGTAATTGCCAAGATTGACTGGTACTGCATCTTTCTCATTAAGAGATTTAGCAGGGGAAAGTAAAAAATACATGGTTATTCCTTATTTATAATGAGTTAAAGGGCGTTCTAATTAAGTGTCAAGTTTTCTTATTATACGGTAGACAGTATTTTATCTTGACTTAGTCGTAGCTGTTTTGTATTTTTAAGCGTCATCGTAGACATATGTCAAATATTAAAACAATTTATGCGTTGGCTCAGAGCTAATAGCTTACAGGCTTTGCGCGCTTTTGGAAAAAATAAAAGTTTTTAATATAACAATAAAAGTTATGATGATGGTGTAAATGCCTAACTTTTTATTTTACTTGTGGGTCATCATTAGACAATGAAAGTTAGCAGACGATATCTCTATAATAAAAAGGCATGATGGCAAAGGCGTCATCATTTATTAAATTGATAATCTTTGGTCTTAAGTGTTAAACCAACCATGACCAAAGATTTTTTGTCCCCTGTGCTTTTTAAATGTGCGTTGAGGGTGTTAAAAGGTAGTCATTAGACGTGAGTATAGTCATTAGACGTAAGTAAGGAGACGGTATGAGAATCGGTGTTATTAGTGCAGATAGCGCAAGTGAAAGTCGGGTAGCGCTAACCCCTGACGCGGTAAAAAAATTACGTAAGCTAGGGTTTGAAGTCGTCATTCAGTCAGGTGCAGGTCAAGCAGCATATTATGCTGATGAGCTGTATCAAGCGGCGGGTGCTGACATTGCCAATAGTAGTACCGAGGTCGTTAACCAGTCTCAAATTATTACCACGGTCAACGACTTGCCAGCGGCGGTAACTGAGCATTTAACGGCCGGTCAAGTGGTTATCGGGATGCTGGACCCATATCGCAATAGCCAGCTAGATACTTATGCGGCAAAAGGCGCGACTGCCTTTGCGATGGAGTTATTGCCACGTACTTTGTCACGCGCACAAAATATGGACGTTTTGTCCTCGCAAGCCAACCTTGCCGGTTATAAAGCAGTATTGCTAGCCGCCAACGAATATTCGCGTCCGTTCCCAATGTTTATGACCTCAGCTGGTACGGTTAAACCTGCCAAAGTGGTCATCTTAGGTGTCGGCGTTGCAGGCTTGCAAGCGATTGCAACGGCTAAGCGTTTAGGCGCTGTCGTTGAAGCAAGTGATTTACGTCCGACCGCTCGTGAGCAAGTAGAATCCTTAGGTGGTAAGTGGCTTGATGTGCCGATGAGTGCAGAGGAAGCAGAAACAGCTAAGTCTACAGGTGGTTATGCGTGGACACCATCAGAGCAATACGTCAAAGATCAAGCAGCAGTGGTTGACAAGGCATTAAGCAATGCTGATATCGTTATCACCACAGCGCAAATTCCTGGTCGTAACGCACCGCGTTTGGTGCACGGGGCGACGCTTGCCAAAATGAAAGCAGGCTCAGTGCTGATTGATATGGCAGCTGGTACCGGTGGTAACGTCGAAGGCAGTGTGCCAGATGAAACCATTACCACGGCAAATGGCGTGCGTATCGTTGGTGCGGCCAATATTCCATCGCAACTGGCAGCGCAGTCTTCAGACTTATATGCCAATAACCTTGTCAATTTTATCACCACTTTAATTGCTCCTGCAGCTACAGACGACGCTTCAGTAAATACACTGGCACTAAATTTAGATATGAATGATGAGATTCAAGGGGCGTTAGCAGTGACACATGACAAGCAAGTACGCCTTGCTAAACGCTAAGCCTTGAACATCAAGTCTCGACTACCTCATTACCCTACATTTGCCAGACACGAACAAAATTTTAGGAGGATTAGATGATTGCCACTATTTTAGCTGCAGCGCCAGCCGGTGCGGCCATGAGTAGCACACCGTTTGTAGCGATTTTTACCGTATTTGTGCTCGCTATTTTTGTCGGATACTACGTCGTTTGGGGCGTTACCCCTGCATTACATACACCATTGATGGCGGTCACCAACGCTTTATCAAGTATTGTCATCGTCGGTGCGATGCTACAGACCGTTACTATCGATGGTTCGATGTTTACGCCGACCAGTTTGCTAGGTGCCTTTGCGGTATTTTTAGCCAGTATCAATATCTTCGGTGGTTTTGCTGTGACGGAACGTATGCTTGCAATGTTTAAACCTAAAGTAAAGAAAGCAGCCGCTCTTGAAACTGGGACGACTGAAAGTGGAGGCGATGCATGAGCGATTTAACAAATATGATTGCAGCAAATGCAGATTGGTTCTACTTAATCGGTGCCATTCTTTTTGTCTTAACCTTACGTGGTTTATCTAGTCCAAAAACCGCTATTCGCGGTAACCGCTTTGGTATGGTGGCGATGGCGATTGCGGTAGCAACGACATTCTTCTTAGCGGAAGGCCCTGTGCTATGGTTAATCATCGGTGCGATGGTATTAGGTGCTATCGTCGGTATGTGGAAAGCAAAAACCGTCGCCATGACCCAAATGCCAGAAACCGTGGCTTTGATGCATTCATTTGTTGGTTTGGCAGCGGTAGCGATTGCCTTAGCAACGGTACTGCATACTGAACAACAGCATGGCGCGGTTGCTCGTGTTGAATTGTTTATCGGTTGCTTTATCGGTGCGATTACTTTTTCAGCGTCTGTTTTTGCCTTTGGTAAACTGGCTGCGAAAAGCTGGGCGAAGACCTTGGTTGGTAGCTGGGTCAAACCGGTACAGGCGCTGTTATTTATTGCCATGATTGGTTTTGGTATCGTCTACTTTATGACCGATTCGTTGCCAGCATTTTATGCAATGGCAGTGATAGCAGTCATCTTTGGTTGGATGTGGATTGCCCCAATCGGTGGCGGCGATATGCCAGTGGTTGTGTCACTATTGAACTCATTCTCAGGTTGGGCGGCAGCCGGTATTGGTTTTACCCTTGGCAACTCGATGCTCATTATCGCAGGTTCGCTCGTCGGTTCATCAGGTGCGATTTTATCTTATATCATGTGTAAAGCCATGAACCGCTCATTGCTTAATGTCTTGTTTGGCGGTATGGGTACGACAGCTGCTGCTGCAGGCGGCGATGATGGCGCACCAAAGAACTACAAAGCAGGCTCAGCAGAAGATGCAGGCTTTCTTATGGCCAATGCCAGTAGTGTGGTCATTGTACCGGGTTACGGTATGGCGCAGGGCCGTGCACAAAACGCGGTCAAAGAATTATACGAGCTATTAAAAGACGAAGGCGTTAATGTGCGTTTTGCCATTCATCCAGTTGCTGGTCGTATGCCAGGACACATGAACGTACTCTTGGCGGAAGCCGATGTACCGTATGATGATATTCTTGAGATGGATGAGATTAACTCCGATTTCGCCAGTACCGATGTGGTCTTAGTGATTGGTGCCAATGACGTCGTCAATCCATCTGCAAAAGATGATCCATCGTCGCCAATCTTTGGTATGCCGATTCTAGATGTTACCAAAGCGCAAACCGTAATGGTCATCAAGCGTTCGATGAATACTGGTTATGCAGGTCTTGATAACAGCTTGTTCTATATGGACAAAACCATGATGATTTTTGGCGATGCTAAGAAAATGGTTGAAGAGATGGTGCGTAGTATCAATGGTGCGCATTAATTTTTAAAGTCGGTTTTTAGATATAAATTACTAAATCTAAGCTTTGCCATAAAAAAGTCACTGAGGTGGCTTTTTTTGCGTTAAGGTAGCCAGTATTTATATTCAACTATATGCAATCATGATTAATAAATAATAATAGTGAAGAGATTTCCTTATGAACATGTTGATACGTTTTTTTATTATGGTCAGCTTATTAAAGCAGCAGCTTAAACAGCAAGCGGTTAGCGAAAATTTAAGTGTCGAAACTTTGTCCGCACCAATTGTGCGCCACTATCGAGTATTGCCACATGACATGGGCTTTCGTGATCATCTGCCCAATTATCGCTACTTATCTTTTATAGAGTTAAATATCACTAAATGGCTGATGGCGTGCTGTCATCAAAAGGATATTAAAAATCTCGGCTGGATTATTGCCATGCAAGAAATGGTCTATCTGAAAGAGATTAAATTTCTGAGTAAGATGACGGTAAATAGTACGCTTGTCGGTTGGGATAAAAAATACGTCTATTTTGAAACGCGCTTCTTTGTAAAAAGTCAGTTGATGGGCGTTGGTATGACCAAGTTTGTATTGACCAATAAAAAAGGTAAGTGTGCGCCAGAGGTATTGGATATGACAGGTGAGCAGACAAATGAGGTCATTGATTCTTGGAATCAGCATCAAGTAGCGATTAAATCTTCTGAATTTGCTAAATAGAGAAAATAAGCTAAATCAACAAAGGCTCTATAACGAACTTGTCTATAATCAGCTGGCGAATTTTGCTACGATAGGGCTTATGAAATGGTCAAGAAAATCGTCAAGCAAATAATCAGCTTAAATGACCCTCAATTCGATGACATTTATAAAATAATGATAAGTTAAGGAGCTACTATGACCCCGCAGAAATTAAAATGGACAGACAGCTTAGATATCGCGATCGAGCTTTATGAGAAATTCCCAGAAACCGACCCACAGTATATTCGCTTTACTGACTTGCATCGCTGGGTGACTGAGCTTGAAGGCTTTGATGATGACCCGCAGCGCTCAAATGAAGGTATCTTAGAAGCCATTCAGATGAACTGGATTGATGAAGCAGATTAGATGCACACTGCAACGTTAATCTTATTAAATATTTTTTTAAACACAAAACAGCATCAATATATAGGATAGGCCGCATTATG
This sequence comes from Psychrobacter sp. ANT_H3, assembly GCF_027919975.1. Classification (NCBI taxonomy): domain Bacteria; kingdom Pseudomonadati; phylum Pseudomonadota; class Gammaproteobacteria; order Moraxellales; family Moraxellaceae; genus Psychrobacter; species Psychrobacter sp. ANT_H3. The sequence continues at coordinate 136,936 of NZ_JAQISM010000019.1, forward strand.
ACATCAGAAATCAAAGAGCTACCCGAAGCGATAGCGTGCAAAGGCATTAGCGTTCGCACTACCAATAATGCTGAAATTAGCCACGAAACAGCCAAGTTAGGTCGCTTATGGCAAAAGTTTTATCAAAATCATGCGGGCAATCTTCCTGAAGGCGAAGATATTTACGGTATCTATCATAACTATGAGAGCGATGACTTGGTCGGTGCTTTTGATGTTGTGGCCGGTTGGAAAGTAGATAGCGAGCAAGAACAGTCAGATAATAGCGCTAGTGCTAAGAATGGCACTCTAGTCAGCGTAGATATTCCTGCAGGTAAGTATTTGGTATTTTCTGAAGAAGGCAGAATGCCCAACACCGTGATGAACGCTTGGGAGAAGGCGTGGACCTATTTTAATGACCGAAGCTGTGAGCATGTACGAACGTACAATGTTGATTTTGAGCATTATATCGGTGGCAACTTAGAGTATGGGCAAGTAGATCTCTATATTGGTATTGAGTAAAGCCTGAAAGTAAAAACATTAAGGCGATAGTTTTTATAATGCTGATTGCTGTCGCCGCTGTTTACTTAAGAATGAGTTTACCAAAATTATACTAATAATCTATTTCGTTGCCGTATATTGAGCTCTCTTATTTCACGATTGGAAAATTTCCATCAATTCCCTCTAGCCTTATATTAAGGGATATAAAATGAGCGACGACCCAGTTTTTTCTACTTATGAGTTGGGCATCATACAAAATTCCTTGCGAAAAAGAATGGCGATGATAGAAGAGTTTAGAACAGATGTGGTAACGCCGGACTTAGAAAGAGCAATAGAAATGAGCCAGCAAATCGAGGTATTTAAGCAGGAAGTACAGCATATTCAAGATAAAATCAGAAGTATGATTGAAAAGAGAGTTGAATAAAGCAAAATCTAAATGACTACTGCCGATTTATTGATTACTTAGCTAAGACTCTAAGCTATTACGCGGTTTAATGTTTATTTAGTTAAAAATCATAATAAAAAAGCGCCAAATCTAACTCGGATGGCGCTTTTTTGTTTTTATCACTTATGATTAATCCAACAACAAATTCTCTAAAATCCCTTCATAAATCTGTGCCAATTTCCCCAAGTCATCTATTTCTACTTTTTCATCGACCTGATGAATCGTGGCATTACGCACGCCAAGCTCAACCACTTGCGCACCTGTTGGCGCGATAAAGCGTCCATCTGAGGTGCCGCCTGATGTAGATAACGTGGTATCAACATCGGTTACAGATTTAATCGCTTGCTGGCAGGCTGATACGAGTTTGCCTTCAGGGGTTAAAAATGGCTGACCGGATAATTTCCAATGAATATCATAACTGGCTTTGCTGTTCTCAAAATATTTATCAAAGATAGCATGGGTTTTTGCTTTTAGCTCATCTGCGTTTGTTTCTGTAGAAAAGCGGAAATTAAAGACAACCTTTAGCGTTTCAGGAATGACGTTGGTCGCGCCCGTACCGCCATTGATATTAGAGATTTGCAGGGAAGTCGCAGGGAAGTAGTCATTACCATTATCCCAAGTCGCTGCTGTCAGATCCGCTAAAGCTGCCATCGTTGCATGTATCGGATTGCAAGCTAAATGCGGGTAGGCAACATGACCTTGTTTACCAGTGACGGTAAGCTCTGCACCCAATGAGCCGCGGCGACCATTTTTAATGATATCGCCAAGGGTGTCGGTACTTGATGGCTCACCAACGAGGCAATAGGTGATTTTCTCATTTCGTGCCTCCAAGGTTTCAATGACTTTAACCGTGCCATTGATGGACGGACCTTCTTCATCTGAGGTGATTAAAAAAGCAATAGAGCCATTGTGCTCAGGATGATTGGCGACAAAACGCTCGGCGGCAACGGTAAAGGCTGCAATACCGGTTTTCATGTCAGCTGCACCGCGCGCCCATAAATAACCATCGGCAATGGTTGGCGTAAATGGCGGATAGGTCCAATTGTTCTCATCGCCCGTTGGTACAACGTCGGTATGACCAGCAAAACAAATAACGGGATCAGTGGTGCCACGGCGCGCCCAAAGGTTTTTGACTTCCGCTTGTTCGCCTTTTGCCTGTCTATCACCGTAATACATAAACTCACAGTTAAACCCTGCTTGTTGCAGGCGCTCTGATAGTATATCTTGGCAGCCATCATCATCTGGTGTGACCGAAGGACGCTCAAGTAGGGCGATACTCAATTCTAAAGTTTGTTGTTGATGGGTTTTACTATTATTTTCTAAACTCATGACAGTCCTAGATAAGTTGATTTACTATTTCTTGTGATAACATCTGGCTTATTTTTATAAGATTTATCTAATGCTGATGTTTATCAACTCTGATGCTCAAAATAACTTTAGTTTTTATCCAAGTAAATTTTCTCATAATCGCCGTAATATATTGCTAGATACTCTGTAATGCACTTTTCGGCTGGCGTATTACTATAATTTTTAACTTTGTCACGGTTGTAAGCGCGCACATAGCCACCTGCAGAAATGACATCACCCATTTTATAACTTGTTCCTAATAGTTTTAAAGTCTTATTCTGACTATCAAAAGTTGCATGTCCTTCGGGAAATACAGGTGTCATCCATCTGCTTCCATCAAATGCAAGTAGACACCCATCTTCATATTTGAATTCAGTAGTAATAGCGGTCGGATTAATTATTAGAGGTTTTTCAGGAGTGGATTTTGGCAAATAATAGGTAAAAAATAACTCATTGTGTTGTTGAGTAGCGGCTTGATGATTAAGCGTCTCGCAGCTCACAATTAGAGGGAACATAACAAGTAAGAGTAAGCTTCTAAATAAGGTTTTATGCATTGTCATTATCCTTAATTAACAAGACTTATTTAAAGTAAAAGTAATAGCTGATGAATGTTAAATATTATCTTCAACAAAAGGCACCAGACCATCACGGCGCATCCAAGTCGCGATAGAATAACGCTGACGATGAGCAATTTGCACCTGATGTTGTAGGTCACTATCAAATATGACCAGTCGATTGGCAACAGGCATGACATTATGATGAATGCCATGCTTATCGACAATTTCTAAAGCGCCACCGTCACTATCGCTCCAATCATCATTAAGATAAAGCACCGCCGAGATAACGCGCTCATCACGCCCAGCCGGATTGTCGCTATGCCATTGATAGCCAAAACCCACCGGATAACAAGCGTAATGTGCTTCACTATGGCGAATACCAGCAAACAAGCTTTGATTGAATAAAGCAGCAAGCGCATTGATACTTTGCAGATAATAATATCCGGCAAAGAAGTTTTCCGTAATCCAGCGGATGCGGTCACCGCGAATATCGCTGACCCGAATGCCAGCCGTCAACTCTGCGTCACGATACTCAATAAAACCGCTCTCGGATTGCAAGGCTAATAGTGCTTTATTCTCAAACACCCCGTCAATAATCATCCAACCATCATCTACAAACTTATCCAACTGTTCATCGGTCAGCTTATTTTGCCAATCGATATCAAAGTCGGATAACGCTAATACGTGCTGAGTCGGCGGCTTTTGGTTATCGTCGCCATTATGCGCAAACAGTAATGGTGGATTATCCTGTCCAATCGGATTATCGACGACTAGCTTTGTCACCTCAAGATTGCTAATAATCTGCGTCATTTTGTCTCGCCGTTATCAATAAACATGCCATTCGCTGTCAATACACAGCCAATCCATGCCTTTTTACCAAAACCATCGTTATCTTTTACCCTGTCTATGCTACCATAGATGCAATTTTTCTTATTTAAACTTTTGATCTTATGAATTATAAACACGCCTATCACGCTGGTAACTTTGCCGATGTCGTTAAACACATTTTATTGGTACAACTACTGAATCAATTGGGGCAAAAAAACAAACCTTTTTATGTGCTGGATGCTTATGGCGGTCGTGGACTGTATTCGCTCGGCAGTGAAGAGGCGCGCAAAACAGGTGAAGCCAAAGGTGGTATCCAGGCCTTAGTAAAAGCTGATGTCGAAAAAGCACCGACGGCAGTCAAAGACTATATGGAAGGCATTAAGCAAGCCCGTTTCACTTATGACAAAAAAGTTTATCCCGGCTCGCCGTGGTGGATTGCCCATCATGTTGAAAAAAATCCTGATGCGGGCGTACGCGGTGAAGCGTTTGAAGCCAAAGCCAGCGAATATGATGCCTTAAATTATCAGCTGCATAAATTGCCGATTGGTATTCATCATCGCAATGCCTTTGAAGGTATCGCTGCCGTTATTCCGCCAAAAGAGAAGCGCGGTCTGATTTTCCTTGATCCTCCTTACGAGCAAGAGCATAAAGACTTTACCCGTCTGATTAATCTATTGGTCGCCTCTTATGAGAAATGGCCACAAGGCACTTATGCGTTATGGTATCCGATTAAAAATATCGAAGCGGTTGAGCTGTTCTATAAAAAGCTTAAGCGTACTGAGATGAGACGTCAATTGGTCTGCGAGCTCAATATCTATCCTAATGATATCGCTGTCGGTCTGAACGGTACAGGTCTACTGGTTATCAATCCGCCTTGGCAGTTTGACAATCATGCGCGTGAGATATTACGTTTCTTACAGCCGGTATTAAAAGTTGAAGATGCGCCAGACTTGTCTGCAGACAGTGCCACCAATGTGCGCTGGCTGGTTGGCGAATAAGGATATCGTTATGACGACTGATCAATCATCAAGTAGCATTGCAAAGGATGGCCTTGCCAAGAGCAGTCTAGTAACTGATAAAGTTATGAATGACGGTTTGGTAAAAGAGCCACTATTACAAGATAGCGCCGCCACTCAGCCGCCTTTTGTCGATGAGCATGAGTTCAATATTCGTCTCGCGGATAATGACAATTATGATGGCTTAACCTTTGAGGTGATTGAAGCAGAAGTTGCAGAAGGCAAGCGCGTGGTCAGTCGCGGTGTGTATTTAGCGCCCAATCTCATCACAACCTTATCGTTACTATCGGGTTTTTATTCTATTTTAGCCAGTACCCAAGGCGAGTTTTATAAAGCATCACTGGCGATTTTCTTATCCGCCATTCTTGATGGCGCTGACGGGCGGGTCGCGCGTATGCTGAATGCGCAAAGCCCTTTTGGCGAGCAGTATGATTCACTTGCCGATATGCTGGCCTTTGGCGTTGCACCTGCCATTTTGATTTATAGCTTTGCTTTAGAACCTTTAGGTCGTGTCGGGTTAGGGTGTGCGTTTGTCTTTACTGCCTGTGCCGCTTTCCGCCTCGCGCGTTTTAACGTTCAAGTTGGCATTGTCGATAAAAAATACTTTGTCGGTTTGGCAAGTCCGCTTGCCGCTATCTTGGTTACGGCGGCGGTGATGGTTGCGGTCGATCATAACGAATGGATCGGACAATACGATACTGCCGTCATGTTCTTATTTGCCGCGTGGGTCGTTATCTGTGGTTTATTGATGGTCAGTAACGTCAAATATTATAGCTTTAAAGAGTTCGACAAGAAGAAAGTACCTTTTGTGGTGCTTATCATTGGCGTATTGGTCATGAGTATCATCTTATATGATATCCCTGTGGGCATCTTAGCCATTGGTATCATCTATGCGTTATCAGGTATCTTTACTACGCTAAAAAGCAAAGCCACCAGTTAACGCTATGATTGCTTTATAGTAGATGTTAGCTTAAGACATGCACATACGAACCGCTTATTTTTTAATAGGCGGTTTTTATTTGCGTGCTAGGGTGGTGAGTTGCATACCAATATACGGCTCTAATAGAGATAATCATAACAACTGAGATGGTTATAATAAAAAGACACAAATAACACATGGTTGGAGTTATTATTAAATAATTTTAATATGTTATTGTATGGTATAGCTATATAAACATTATATGACTAGCCTTTTTATAACGCTATTTGATAATAAACGTCGAGGTTATTATGCTGCACTTAAATAGTTTTAATCATCTATTGCCGGTCTCAAATACCTCAACACACTTGATAAGAGGTTTGATAGCGAGTGCTTTATTTTCATTATCATTGGTTCCGGCCTCTTCACATGCCAATACTAGCAACTCAATAAGTCCCATATCTCGGGCTGAAGCTGCAAATCCAGCCAACTTTAAGCATTTAAGCGTTAATGGCCGCGCAGTGACTTATGCATCAGCGCCGTGTCCTATTAAAACAGGGCTGATCTCTTGTGGTCTTGAAAAGCTCAAACTCATCAATAGCAGTATTAATGAGGTGTCTGCGGATTATGATTTGGCGCAAACTTTCTTCTATCCATCAAAAGCCCAGCCCAAGACAGCCGTTGTTGTCATTACCCGTTCAGGTCTCATGGATGATAGTGTTAGCGCAGAACGTTATCGTATTAGCTTTACCTTAAAAGGTACGCCATCTGAATTAAGTTGGCATTGGGTTCAGTATGGTGTGCAATATCAATGCGTTCGCGGTACCAAAGCAGGGAAATGGACGAAGAATCTTTGCCCTTAATAGCGTCTTGGATTGAGAGATAGATTTAGCATTATCAAAAAATCAGAAATAAACCACTATTCCCCCTTGACCCTCACATCAAAGCGCGTATAATGCCACCCAGTCGCAAGGGAAGGCGGATTGGGAAGTGGATTACCACTGATTAACAATAGCGGGTTTTAACCAAGCTACTACTTAATCATCCAACCGAGCAAATTCATTTTAGATTAACCTAGTTTAAAATAAAATAATTTACTTCTTGACTTAACAAA